>JBDKVB010000051.1 GCA_039679385.1 Armatimonadia bacterium
GGAAAGTAACCATCGTAGCTTGCATGCGCAAGCTGCTGACCATGCTCAACGCGATCCTGGCGCAAGGCGTACCTTACCACCACCCCACGCCCGAAACGGCTTGACAAACATCACAGTTACTCTCCACGCGGTGGCGAGGGGGAAAGGCGACGGCGGAAGGCAAAGGCAACGGCATCTCGCCCGTGCTGTTGACTCTCATCACGACAAGAGGACGCCTTGCGGTCTCGGCGTGGGACGGAGCCCCACCCCCAGGGACGTGGACTAAGCTGTGTGCGGGCTAGAGCCACTTGAGGCTCGACATGAACCGCCGGAGCTGCAGCTCCAGGGCATCGGCACGCTCCTGCTCGCGCTCGACGACGTTCACCTGCTCGCGAGGGTCAGTGCGCAGGTTGTACAGCTCGCGGCCCGACGCCACCGGGATCTGCACCGGCACAGCCGGGTCTTTGGCGGCATCGAAGCCCTTCGCGCCGCCGAGGAACAGGTGCAGGCTCCAGTCGTGGTCGCGCCAGGTCCAGGATTTGCCGTGGTGTCCGATGCAGGCGAAGTCGCGCACGCTCTCGGTCTCGCCTCGTACGAGAGGCAGGATAGAGCGCCCGGTCTGCCCGTCCGGAGGGGCGACGCCGAGGAAGTCGTAGAGCGTCGGCGCCACATCGCAGAGCTGGAGGATACCGTCTGTCCGAGTGCCCGCGCCCGTGCCATCGGGAAGGCGAAGCAGGAAGGGCACATGGACGAGCTCCTCGTAGTTCCAGGGCCGGCATTTGCGGACGATACCGTGGTCGCCGAAGGGCTCACCGTGGTCGGTCGTGAAGAGGATCAGCGAGTTGTCGAAGTAGCCGAGGCGCCGGGCCTCCTGGAGTAGATAGCCGACCCAGCGGTCGACGAAACTGACCTCGCCGGCGTAAAGGGCCTTCGTGTTGCGCAGCTCCTCCTCGCTCATGTAGCCCTTCACCACGGAGGGCACCGGGTCCAGGATCTGCTTGCCCCGGTAGCTGCTGTCGGCGTAGCGGCGATAGAGGTCTTCCGGCGGGTCCCAGGGCTCATGAGGATCGAAGCAGTCGACCCAGAGGAGGAGGTTGTCGCGGCCCTTCATGCGCTCCAGCCACTCGGCGGCCCTGCGGCAGACCTGGGCGACGAAGTAGTCCTCCTCCGTGCGGCGGCGGGAGAGGTTGCGCAGGTACTGGCGGAAGCCGTCCTCGAACCAGGAGCTGCGCTCCTCCTGCGGATTGGGCTTGAAGTGCCGGGCCATGCCCGCGGAGACATCGAGGGTGTCATCGACGACCCAGGGATCGTACTCCTGGCCGCGGATGAACTCGGCGGTGTCGAAGCCGCGCGAATAGCCCATGGTGGGCTTGTGCATGTGGTAGACGTCGGTGATGAGGCCGGTGGTGAAACCCTTGTCCCAGAGCCACTCGGCCAGGACGATGTCTCGGGGCTCCAAAGCCTGCCAACCCCGGAAGGGAAGGGTGTGGCGACCCGTCCACATGGCCGTGCGAGTGGGCAAGGTCGGCAGGCCCTCGCTGAAGGCCTGGTCGAAGACCAGCGATTCGCGCGCGAAGGCGTCCAGATTGGGTGTGCTGATCCACTCATTGCCGTAGCAGCCCAGGTGGTCCAGGCGCAGGCTATCGGCCACGATCACAATCGCATTCATCAGCGTCCTCCCTTGGCGGTCACAGGCCCCGGTCGCCAGAGAAGCGCGCGACCGGGCGCTACACGCACCGACAGAGGCGTCTCGCCTCGTAGGTCGCCATCGACGTTGATCGGCACCGGCTCCTCGGCTTCGAGGTGGATGTCCTTGCCCCGCCAGGTATGCACTGCGGGATGGCTGAGGTGAGTGCCGTGCATCACCCGAGGGAAGCTGCGCAGGAACTCGAGGCGGCTCATCGCGCCCACGACGACGACATCGAGCCATCCGTCGTCGATCTCGGCCTGAGGCGCAATCTTCATCCCGGCACCGTAGGAGCGAGCGTTGGCAATTGCCGTTAGCAGGGCCGGGCCTTCCCAGTGCTGGTCATCGACGGTGAGCTTCATGCGAGTGCTGCGGAAGGTGCGGAACTCCCCGGCCACCGCGAGAAGGTAAGCCAGGAGACCGCCGACAGCGCGCGACTTGCGTGCCATCCGTCCGGCCACCCGGGAGTCGAAGCCGATTCCCAGGACGTTCACCGCCCACCATCGGCCGCCGTCGATCTCCAGGAGGTCCACCGGCTCCGGAGCTCCCTGGACCAACTGCGCGGCCGCGAGAGCAGGCTCCAGGGACAGGCCGAGCGTTCGAGCCATATCATTGCCGGTGCCTGCGGGGATGACACCGGCGGGGACTCCGGTGTCGAGCAATCCCGTGAGGACCTGGGAGAGGGTGCCGTCGCCACCGGCGGCGAAAACGGCGTCGACCCCGGCTTCAGCGCACTCGCCGGCCATATGCATGGCGTCGTCATGGGCGGTAGTGAGGTGGATCTCGACCTCCCAGCCAGCCTCGCGAAGGACCTCCTCAGCAGCGACTGCCGCCCGAGGCCCCCGTTGACGACCCGAGCGTGGATTGGCGATTACGGCGACGTGCACGACGTGTTGCTCCTGTTCGAGAAGGATTCAGCGGCGGTCCGCCGAAGTGTGCCAGCAGTCCTTGCGCCGTCCTGTGGGGTCGTGTAACATCATGAGCAGTCGGCCACAGCCAGACGATTTGTGCTGCCATTGCGGCATACCGGTTCCGCAGCACCTACGTGGGCTCCGGTGCCCGTACTGCGGGGCGGAGTTCACGCGATCGGACAGCCAGCCTTCCTCGACCGGCTACCTCACCCCGTTCGGATTCGGGATGTGTGGCGTGCTGATCGGCGGGCTCCTGGGCGCGACCCTTGCCCTCTGTTCCGAGAGCTTGCGCCTGGGCGACCCGCGTCTACTTTTGTTCCCTGTGGCGGGTGCCTGCACCTGCGCCCTGGCGACCACGTGGGTAGGTGTGAGGCTTGATGCGGGTGTTCGCAGAGGCTATGAAGTGTTGCTGTTCGCGCTGGCCGTCGCCGGATTCGGCGTGCTGACCCTGGCTCTCGCCGGCGTCACTTCGCTGGAGACGCTGGGAGTTGCAGGGGTCTGTGCCCTGTTAGTGGCGGTCCCGGCGGTCTCAAGGTTCGTACACAAGGCAGCGCCCCAGCCCTGATCAGGCCGGGCCCTTCAGGAGGTTTCGACATGAGCGTTCACGATGCGGTTGTTGAGCGCGCACGCCGCGCGAAAGAGGCCAGTGCCGCCCTGCGCAGTGCCTCGACCGACACCAAGAACAAGGCGCTCCGGCGCATGGCGGAGCTGCTCCGAGCCAAGCACGCCAAGATCACTCGCGCCAATGCCATTGACATGGAGAACGGGCAGACCAAGGGCCTGTCCTCGGCGATGCTGGACCGACTGCGGCTGGACGAGAAGCGGATCGAGGACATGGCGATTGCCTGCGAGGAGATCGCCAGCCTCGAGGACCCGGTCGGCCACGTGCTCGACGAGTGGGAACGGCCGAATGGGATGAGGATTCAGAAGGTCGCCGTGCCGATGGGTGTCATCGGGATCATCTACGAGTCCCGGCCGAATGTGACGGTGGACTCGGTGGCCCTGTGCCTGAAGGCCGGGAACACGGTGCTGCTGCGTGGCGGCTCGGAGGCCATCAACTCCAACGTCGCACTGGCCGAGATCCTGCAGGATGCCTGCGAGCAGGTCGGCCTCCCCGCAAGCTGCGTGGAGATCATGAACATCACCGACCGCGAGGCCGTGCGGGAGATGTCGCGCTGCGACCAGTTCCTGAGCCTCATCATCCCCCGGGGCGGGCATGACCTGATCCGTGCCGTGACGGAGAACGCGACGGTGCCGACGCTGAAGCACGACCGCGGGATGACCCAGATCTACGTGGACGAGACCTGTGACGTGGACATGGCGGTCAAGGTGGTCCACAACTCCAAGGTGCAGCGGCCGGGTGTATGCAATGCGGTGGAGAACCTGTTCATCCACAGTGGGAATACGGAAGCCGCCGGGGCGATCCTGAAGGACCTCAAGGAAGCGGGCGTGGAGCTCCGAGGCTGCCTGCGCACCTGCTCGCTGGTCGAGGGCATCAGCCGGGCCAGTGACGAGGACTTCGACACCGAGTACCTGGACCTGGTGCTGTCCGTCAAGCTGGTCGACTCCCTGGAGGAGGCCATTGCCGAAATCGGGCTCCACTCCAGCGGGCTCACGGAGTGCATCCTCACCGACAACCAGGAGAACGCCGACCGGTTCCTGCGCGAGGTCGACTCCGCCGCTGTGTATCATAACGTTGCGACGCGTTTCACCGATGGCGGGCAATTCGGCCTCGGCGCCGAGATCGGGATCTCGACCGACAAGATCCATGCTCGCGGCCCGGTGGGTGTACGCGAGCTGACCACCTACAAGTATGTCGTCAGGGGCAACGGCCAGTGCCGTGACGCCGCTGACGCCGCCATGCAGACGGTGCGGAAGTGGTCCTAGGGGTCGACGCAGCACATACCGCCACGGAGTGACACGAACTCTCTCTCGATGAAGGATTTACGCTCTCCCCTCAAGTCTGCGGAACGCGTCGTCATCAAGATCGGCACCCGCATCGTCACGGGGAAGGGTCCAGGACTCGACGCCGAGTTCCTGGACGGTCTTGCACGCCAGGTTGCGCGGCTCAGCGAGCGTGGCTGTCAGGCCGTCCTGGTCACTTCCGGCGCTGTGCATCTTGGGCGCAGGGCCCTGGGGCTGAAGGCGAAGTCGGAGGACATCAGCCTGCGTCAGGCTGCAGCGGCGGTTGGTCAGCCCGAGCTGATGCGCAACTACATGGAGGCCTTCGCCGCCCATGGGCTGATCACGGCGCAGCTTCTGCTGACCCGTGACGATGTGCAGGACCGGCACCGCTACCTGCACCTGAGCAACACCCTCGCGACACTTCTCAAGCGCCACGTGGTGCCGATCATCAACGAGAATGACAGCGTATCGGTCGAGGGCGTCACCTTCGTCGAGAATGACGTCCTGGCCGCGCTGGTCGCTGCGAAGACCCGCGCCGATGTGCTCATCTTCCTGTCGGACTCCGACGGCCTGTTCACCGGCAACCCCAAGACCAACGCCGACGCGTGCCTGATTCCGGTGGTGCAGCCGGGCGATGATGTGAGCCGCTTCGCCGACGGCGCCGGCGGCCCGGAGAGTCGTGGTGGCATGGAGAAGAAGTGCGAGGCGGCCCGGATGGCTGCGGCAGCGGGGATCCCGGCGGTCATGGTCAACGGGCTGGAGCACAACATCGTGCTGCGAGTCCTCGACGGCGAGGAGATTGGGACGATCTTCGTGGGCGGTCATGTGATTCCGGCTCGGAAGCGCTGGATCGCCACCGCCGCGCGTGCCCGGGGAGAGATCGTGGTGGATGCGGGCGCCTGCCGGGCACTGACCAGTGCGCGAGGCAGCAGCTTGCTCCCCATCGGTGTGGTGGAGGTGCGTGGTGAGTTTCAGGCCGGTGACCTGGTGCGGGTTCTCGGTCCGGAAGGTGCGGAAGTGGGTCGCGGACTGGTGAACTACTCCTCCGATGAGATCCTCAAGATCCGCGGGCATCAGTCCAGCGAGATCATCGACCTTCTCGGCCACGTCGGACACGCCGAGGTCATCCACCGTGACAACATGGCGCTCGTGAGTTAGTCATCGCATCGCCTGACGGGCGCCGAAGTGAACCCGAAAGGAGGGCGCTGCGCATGACCCATCCGAGTGGTCTCCCCCACCGTCCGCAATCCACCCTCGCCTCCCGGAGGTGGTGCCTGATGACTGCTCTGGTCCTCGTGGCAGCACTGACGGCGGCCGCCGTGCAAGCGGAAGTCGAGGTCCGTGCCGGAGCCGGTGGTGTCTCACTTGCGGCGGGAGCGCCCGGGCACCTCGAGGCTCTCCTTACGGGTGTCTCCTACCAGGCCGTGGACGACGCCGGTCTGGTATTCAAGACCACGGACGCCCGGCTTGAGCCGACGGGCGAGGTTGCGTTCTCGCTGGAAGGCCCGGCTGCTGCCGAGGCGAAGGTCACGGCTCGTCTCTCCCCGCTGCTTCATGGGTTTCGCCTCGACTGGTCCATTGTCTACACCGGCGCTAAGCGCAAGTGGGATGGCTGGGCCAGCGGGTTCCGCTACAGCTTCGCCCGGGAGAACTCGGGAGCGAAGAGCTGTCCGGTGACTCGGTGGGTCAGGCCCACGGGTGCCAAGTCCTGGGAAGTGCCCGGCGACGCCCTCTACCCCGACCTGGAGTGGCAGCTCCGCCAGGTGATCTTTGGCGATACCGCGCTGGTGATCGCCGACTCCGAGTACAACCCCGACTGGTTCTATCAGGGCGACCTGCGTCGTGTGGGATCCTCTCGCCGCGCCTTGCCCTCTGAGCCGCCCTTCGAGATCCACAACTCGACGGCTTTCCTCATCTTGCCCACTGCTGAGTTGGACCCGGTGCGTGTTGCGGCTGAGGCTGCCGGACGGCCTCTCACAGTCGCGCTCAGCACGGGACGGACAGGCAACCTGTTCGCTCCGCAGGAGCCCATCAGTCTCAAGGCGACCGTCGACAACGTCAGCACAGAGAGTCGGACGGGCAAGCTCGCAGTGACGGTACACGACTACCAGGGCAACCAGCTCCTCGACACCAGCTACCCCGTGGCGCTCGGGCCGCTGGCGAGGACGGAACTCGCAGTTAGTCTGCCGGGACAGCCCCGGGGAGTGCTCTTCGTCGACTACCGCCTGTCCTGGGAAGGTGGCGAGTACGCCGGCCGGACGACGGTGGGCATCCTGCCGGATCGCAAGGCTACGGGCACGCTGGCCTCCTCGCCCTTTGGTATGTCCTCGCTCATTGCCACGCCGGAGCGCTACCCGGATCAGTATGACTTCGCCACGGTCTCGGCTCTCAGGAGCGGATTGGCGTGCGCTGGCTCCGGACAAGCCCCTTCACGCTCAAGGAGACCTACACTCCGGATGACGATCAGCGGGCTCACCAGCGCATTGACCTGCTGGCCTCACGAGGGATCCTGCCGCATGTGCATCCGAGCGCGAGCATGCCGAAGGAAGGCGAGGAGGAGACCTTCCGCAAGACCTTCAAGGCGGCGTTGCAGCGTTTCAGTTGGACGGGGCCCTACTGGGAGCTGGGCAATGAGTACAACCTGGGCGTCGCTTCGGCCCCGGACTACGTCAACCGGATGCTGCGACCGATCTATGAGGTCACGCGAGAGGCGTTCCCGCAGGGCAAGGTGATGTGCGCCGGGCTGGGCGGAGTGCACAAGCCCTGGTTCCCGGACTTCGTCAAGGCCGGTGGGCTGGAGGCCTGCGACGTGCTGTCGGTGCATCCGGGTTGTCATCCGCGTGCGCCGGAGTTCTGGGAAGGCTTCACGGGCTGGGTGTTCCGGCCGCAGATGCTGGAGGCGATGCGGACTGCTGCCGAGCATGGGAACAAGGAAGTCTGGGTCACGGAGGCCTATGCGCCGACGTCGCCGGGACGCAAGTACGTGGACCTACGGACCTCGGCGGACTACCTTGTCCGGACCTATGCGTGCTCGCTGGCGCTGGGCGTCCGCGTGATTGAGTGGTACACCTTCCAGGATGGGACGTGGTTCTCGCAGCGCCCGCGACCGGACGATATCGAGCACAACTTCGGCATCGTCTACACCGACCTGACGCCCAAGCCGGCCTATGTTGCCTACGGAGTCATGACCGAGCAACTGGAGGGTGCGACCTGCCAGGGGCGGCTGGACCTTGGTGCCGAGGACCTGTACGGGGTGCGCTTTGACCGTGCGGGTCAGCCCGTGGATGTGCTTTGGTCGTACCGGGAGAAGCACGAGACGGATGTGGCGGGCTGGCCGCCGGAGAAGTACGCGGACGTCGCTCGCGTGGCCTCTGAGCCCTGGGTGGAGCGCTGGAAGGCGCCTGTGACGGTAACGCTCCCGGCAGCCGGAAGGGTGACGGTGACTGATGTCATGGGCAGGACCCGGACGCTGCAGCCCGAGGGCGGTCAGGTGACCCTGAGCTTGACGGGCTCGCCGGTCTATGTGACGGGCCTGGGCCAAGTGCCGCTGCGGAAGGTCTTCTGGGAGTAGCTCTGGGCCTGGGAGTTGCAGTGTGGGTTCGGGTTCGGAGGCAGGTGAAAGTGCCTGTCTCGGGCAATATGCGCGGTGTGTACTGTCACCATTGCTCCTGATACGTGGAGGGTGATCGCTGTGGGCAAGACATGGCTTCTGTGCCTGGTGGCCCTGACGGTTTGTTCGCTGGGCTGGAGTGCTCCGTCCTTGCTGGCCACTCGTGTTGGGGCGCGTCTGCCGGTTCTGGATGGCGAAGTGTTGTCGGACGCCGCCTGGACTGCGGCACCGGCCGCCTCGGGCTTCACGCTCCTGGGCAAGCCGGGGGTTGCTGCGACGCAGACCACTGAGGTGAAGGTGCTGTTTGATGAGCGCAACCTCTACATCGCCTTCGTCTGCCGCGAAGCGCAGATGGATAAGGTCGTGTCCGGTGTCACGACGGCGGACGGACCGGTGTATAACGACGACAGCGTCGAGGTCTTCCTGGCGCCCACGGCCGACCGCACCGTGTATTACCACTTTGTGGTGAACCCCCTGGGCGTGGTGCTGGATGAACTGCGCCAGGAGGGGAAGTACAACACGGGAGCCCGGGCAGCGGCCAAGAAGGGCAAGGAGCTCTGGAGCGTCGAGCTGGCAGTTCCGCTGGCCTCGCTGGGGATCGACGAGACCACGACGGGCACCTGGGCTGTGAACTTCTGCCGTGAGGAGCGGCCCACGGGCGAGCTGAGCTGCTGGTCGCCGTGCTCCTCCGGGTTCCACGAGCCCGCAGCCTTCGGCACCCTTACGGGGCTGTCGGTCAACTTCGCGCCGCTCATGACGGCCTCACTGCGGCAGCGGATCGGGGCCTACACCGAGGAGCTGACACAGCTTCAGCGAGAGGCCCGTCCCTATGGTACTCTCGAAGCCGGGCGCATCGTTCTCGGTGCCACGGACCGCCGGCTGTCGGAACTGGAGGGCATGCGCAACGCCCTCAGCCGCCGCTTCGACGTGGTCAAGGCACAGGAACTCGGCAGGGGTCTTGCCGACGTCGCGCAGGCGACCGCGGAGATCAGGGCACGCGTGGGGCGGCTGCCGCTGGTGGCCAAGGCAGGTCGTACCGGCTACGTGGTCTGCCAGGAGAGCACGATGGTGAAGGTGCGTCCTGACAAGCCCTATGCCGCGAATCCGGCCGGGCAGGTCAGCGTCAGTCTGGCACGCAACGAGTACGAGGCTGCGCAACTGGTGCTCATCCCGCTCAGCGACACCTTGCGCAAGGTGACTGTGACCGCGGGCGAGTTGACCGGTCCGAAGCGCGTCAAGCTTGCGGCGGAGAACGTCAGCGTGAGGGTCGTCGGGTATGTTGACGTGAAGCAGAAGTCTGGCAGAGCGCCGATGGACCCCGGTCTGATGCCCGATCCACTCCTGCCAAACGCACCAACGGATGTGGACCGGACGCGAGTGCAGTCCTGGTGGGTCACGGTACATGCTCCCAAGGACCAGCCCGCCGGAATCTACCGGGGCACGATTGTTGTGCATCCGCACAACGCGCCGGAAACCAAGATCCCGCTGCAGGTACGGGTCTGGAACTTCACGCTGCCGACCACTTCGCGACTGCGGAGTTCCTACGGGATCAACATGGCGATGGTGTACAGCCGCTATGACATCGCCCCCGGACCGGGACAGCCGACAGGCTGGAATGCCGGTGCCTGGGTCGGCGCGGATACCCAGGGACGGGCCAACTACTTCGGCAAGATGGACTACGACCTGGCCTTCGACTATGACGTGAAGTACAAGGGGAAGCGGTCGTGCCGGGTTCACATCGCCAGTCTCGAGAAGGGCACGGTGGAGTCTCCGCGCTTTGCGTATCACACCAACGAACTGGACGTGAAGCCGAACACGGAGTACGAGGTCTCGGTGTGGTACCGGACGGCCCCGGGGGAAAAGAGCGGAGCGTCCTTCTATCTAGGTGGCGCCGGTGCGATGGGACTGCCTGCCACCGAGGGACAGTGGAAGCAGGGCGTGTACAGCTTCAACACCAAGGACCTGATCAAGCTGCGAGTCTACCTGAAGACCGAGACGGTGGGTACGGTGTGGTTCGATAACGCTCGTCTCGCACCGAAGGGCGCCGGGGCTGAAGTGAACCTGCTGCCGAACCCGGACTTCGAGGGCGGCGACGAGACTGCCCGCGACCGGCTGCAGGAGGCGTACTACCTCAACGCCCTGGAGCACCGCTGCAGCCCGACCAGTCTGGTGGCGCCGAAGATCACCATCGACGCGGACAACCGGGTCAGCATGGACTGGACGGAGTTCGACGCGAAGATGGCGCGGTACATCGCCGCGGGTCTGTCGGCCTTCAATGTGTACTGGTGCCGGCTCCCGAGCGGCTGGGGAACGGTGGAGACGGTGGAGGACCAGAAGCGGATCGATCAGGCGCGGCAATTGCTGCAGCAGACCCAGGCACACCTGGAGGAGAAGGGCTGGACGCACCTGGCCTACATCTACACCATCGACGAGCCGGGCGCGAAGGCCTTCCCGCAGGTGAAGCAGGCCTTCGAGCTGGCGCACTCGACGGCACCGAAGCTCAAGACGCTCCTCACCTACGGCTACGGGGCAAGCAAGCCGATCGAACCGGGCGCTCCCAAGTATGCCGACCTGTCGGGGTTCGTCGACATCCATGTGCCGCACTCGGACTGCTTCGAGCCGATCTACCTGCAGAAGCGACAGCAAGCCGGTGACGAGATCTGGGCCTACGTGTGCATCTCGGCTCAGCGGCCATACCTGAACTGTTGGGGCGTGGACTACCCGGGGCTTGACCACCGGCTGCTGTTCTGGCAGCTCTTCGACCACGATATCACCGGGTTCCTGTACTGGCAGATCAACTACTGGAAGGCCGACCCGTGGACCGACACGCTCACCTACCCCGGTGGCAACGGTGACGGCTCGCTGATCTACCCGGCGCAGGACGGCCCGGTGGATTCGCTGCGCTGGGAGCTGTGCCGCGATGGTACGGAAGACTATGACATGCTCGCGATGCTGCGAGATACGCTGGCTGCGGCGAAGGCCAAGGGCTATCGCGGAAACGCCGACGCGTACCTGAAGTTCCCGCAACTGACGAAGTCGTGGACCGAGTACACCGAGAACCCACGCCTGCTCGAGGAGCAGCGCCAGAAGGTCGGCAACTACCTGGAGCAGCTCACGAGGATCGCGGAGCGGTAGTCTGGGAACCGGGCTGCCAGGACGGCAGCGCACGGTCGTCTCGCGTTACCCTGGGCCGTCGGGAATCTCGGCAGAAGGCTGAGTCATCCCTGGCGGCCCGGTTGTGTCGCTGGAGGATGCAGAGCAACGCCTGATTCAGGGCCGGACGGCGAGGTTGTCTCATGATCGTCGATGCACACGCACATTTGGGATACGACTTCATCTTTGACGAGGACTTCACGGCGCAGGCGCTGCTCGACAGCCAGGAAGCGAACGGCATCGACGTGACGCTGGTGCAGCCCGGCACGGCGCATGACCTGGCAACCGTGCAGCGCTACCATGATGCCATCGCGGAGCTGGCACGAGAGCATCCGGGGCACTTCCGGGGTATCGCGAATCCGAACCCGCACCTGCCCGGGGACGACTATGAGGTGGAGGTTCGCCGCTGCGTCGAGGACCTGGGGTTCGTCGGGATCAAGATGCATCCGACGGCTCACGCGGTGAACCCGGTGGGTAAGCACGGACGCCGGGTCTTCGCGATGGCCCACAGTCTGGGCGTGCCGGTGATGGTTCATACGGGAGCGGGCATCCCCTGGTCGGCGCCGTCCTTGCTGGGGCCGATCGCCGGGGAGTACCCGGACCTGCCGATCGTCATCGCCCACTGCGGGATGATGGTGCTGGCGGGCGAGGCCGGGCAGCTTGCCGGCGCTCATGACAAGGTCTATCTCGAGGCCAGTTGGACAGCCGGCTTCCTGATCCGCGAGTGGGTGCGAACCCTTGGCGAGGACCGAGTGATGCTCGGCTCGGATCACGCGGACAACGCCGCGACGGAGATTGCAAAGGTCCGGTCCTGTGGGCTCGACGCATCTGGGCAACAGGCAGTGCTGGGCAGGAATGCCGCGGAGGTCTTCGGTCTGGCTTGCCAGTCCTCCAGGTAGGCCGCGCCTTCGGGCGATCACCGGAGGCCTTGGGGCGTTTTTCGGACGCTGGAACAGGACTGCCGCGCGAAGGTGTTGTGAATAGCGAGACATGCGAGGCCTGAGTCCGAAGGGAAAGGTCGGGCCCCGCGAGGGCCGCATCTTTCACACTTGCGAGGCGCTGTGCTACACTATTCGGCGCCGAGGGGAATTCGTATGATACGCTCCATGGGGAGCTTGAGGCTGACCGGAGCCCTGCTTACGCTGGTGGCGCTCACCGGCAGCTTGGGCCTTGCTAGCGCGCAGGACATCAGTGCGGCCGTTGAGCGCGTCGACCCGGCGGTGGTGACCCTCAAGGCGGAGGATCGGGAAGGCGCAGGTTTCGTCGTGAATGAGGCGGGGAACCTGGTCACCAATGCGCACGTGGTCGGTGGCGCCCGCGAGGTGGACGTTCGCTTCACCGACGGGAAGGTCCAGAAGGCCCAGGTTGTCGCCAGCGACGACAAGAAGGACCTGGCCGTCCTGAAACTGGCGGAGAACGCGAAGGCCTATGCCGAACTGGGAGCCACGGCGAACCTCAAGCCGGGTGCCGAGGTAGCTGCCCTGGGCGCGCCGCTGGGCCTGGAGAACTCCGTCACCAAGGGTGTTATCAGCTCGAAACCGCGGCGGATCGACGGCAACGACTACCTGCAGATTGACGCGGCGCTGAATCCGGGCAACTCCGGTGGCCCTGTGATTGACGGTCGTGGCGCCGTGGTCGGGGTTAGCACCATCGTGGCCCGACGTGCGGAGAACGTCGGCTTTGCGGTTCCGTCGGACGTTCTGGCCGCTTTTCTGGACCAGCACAAGATTGCGTATCACGTGATCTCCGGCGATACGCTGCAGGCACCGGCACCCGCACCGGCACCCGCTGCACCGACTCAGGGCACTCCGTCCTCTCCTACACCCTTTGGGGAGGAGGCGCCGACGAACCTGCTGCTGGTGATCACGGTGGCTGCCGGGGTCGCCATCCTGTGCTCGGTCGTCACGAGCCTGCTTGTCCTGCGCCTGACGCTGCACAGGGCCACGCAACGCCTGGCAGCGAACACGCCCTTGTCGATCAACCCGCCGGTGCAGGAGGACTTGTCCGACGTCGATATCACGCTTCACTGATCTGGGGAGGCCCGAGAATCGTGGGCAAAGTCAGCGTAACTGTCATGGATACCACCGGCAACAAGGAGCAGCAGGCCAGCCTGCCCGACGATGCGCCGGTGCGTCGCATCATCGCCAAGCTGGTGCAGATGATGAGCCTGCCGACGGTCGGCCCCGACGGCCAGCCGATGAGCTACAAGTTCCACCACAAGGCCTCCGGCAAGCAGCTCTCCGACGAGCAGACCCTCTCCGAGGCCGGTGTTCAGGACGGCGACGTCCTGCGCCTGCAGCCTGAGATCACGGCCGGCTAGGCCGGCGCCCTCTCTGAGCACCACTTTGGCGACCCGGCCGGCGTCCATCGGGAGCATCATGGCTCAGGAACCCGCATCGCAATCGGAAGTGCTCGACGTCACGCTGGAGGAGGACCGCTATTCGCGCCTCCGCCTGATTCCGTGGTGGAGTCAGGAACGCCTGGCAGCGGCCCGAGTCCTGGTCGTGGGCGCCGGTGCGCTGGGCAACGAGATCTGCAAGAATCTCGCGCTGCTCGGCGTGGGTCGCGTCATGGTCATCGACCTGGACAGCATCGAGGACACCAACCTGACCCGCAGCGTCCTGTTTCGGCACCGCGATCAGGGGCGACCGAAGGCTGAGGTCGTGGCGGAAGCCATGCGGGACCTCAACCCGGACGTGCGAGTGGAACCCGTGGTCGGCAATGTGCTGCACGATCTGGGCGCCGGCGTGTTCGGCGAGATGGACCTTGTTTTGGGCGCCCTGGACAACCGCGAGGCACGGGTACACATCAATGCCACCTGCTGGAGACTGGGCAAGCCCTGGATTGACGGGGCCATTGAAGTCGTGCAGGGCGTTGCTCGGATGTTCGTGCCACCCGAGGGTCCGTGCTATGAGTGCACCATGTCGGCCCTCGACTACCGGCTGATGTCGATGCGGCGCTCCTGCGCACTGCTGACCCGGGAGGAAGTGCTGCAAGGGAAGATCCCGACGACCCCGACGACGGCCTCGGTGATCGCAGGGATTCAGGTGCAGGAGGCCATCAAGTGGCTGCACCGGGACCGTGGCCTGCCACTGCTGGCCGGTAAGGGGTTCGTCTTCAACGGCCTGACCCATGACTCTTATGTCGTCGAGTACCAGCGCCGCGAGGACTGCCCGGCTCATGACGAGGTCGGCGAGATTGTGCCGCTGGACCTGCGGGCCTCGACGGTGACCCTCGGCGAGATGCTGGAGCACGTGCGGGAGCAGGTCTCCCCGCAGGCGATTCTGGAGTTCGACCGCGAGATCTGCACCGCCTTCGTCTGCCACCACTGCAACAGCCGGGAGCCGGTGTTCGCGCTACTGGGCACACTCACGGCCGGCGATGCCGTCTGCCCCGAATGTGGCGAGGCACGGGAGCCGGAGATGACGCACGCGGTCTGCGGGACCGAGCCCTACCTGGACCGGACGCTTGCGCAGATGGGTATCCCGCCCTACGATCTTGTGAGAGGTCGCGAGGGCATGAAGGCACGGCACTTCCTGCTTGCCGGAGACCGGCAAGAGACTCTCGGCGTACTGGCCTGAACGGCAACCAACATGAACGAGCCCAGCGACGAGCTTGAGGTTGAGATCACCGGCAGCGCAGCGGGGACACGAACCGCGGCGACGCCGGTCGTGTTTGTGACCGACCAGGCCCTGCGCGAGATGCGGGCCCATGCGGCCGAGGACACCAGCAAGGAGCGTGCAGGGATCCTCGTTGGATCGGCGGCAGCCTCCTCCGAAGGCACGCTGGTGTCCGTCGAGGCGATGATTCCGGCGCTGCACACCGAGGCACATCGCGGCAGCGTGACCTTCACGCACGAGACCTGGACGCAGATCAACGCCTGCAAGGACCGCGACTACCCGGACCTGCGCATCGTCGGCTGGTACCACACGCACCCGGGGTTCGGGCTGTTTCTGTCTGACTACGACAAGTTCATCCACACCAACTTCTTCAGTCTGCCCTGGCAGGTGGCGCTGGTTGTCGACCCGCGGGCAGAGGAGTCCGGGGTCTTCGTCTGGCGCAACGGGCAACTGGCCGGTCCGCTCGATCCGCGGCTTGTGGCCCAGACGGGTGCGGAGATGCCTATGCCTACCATGCCCCAGATAGCCGCCGCACCGACGCCGACCCCGCGCGGTGCTTCGCGAGTGTGGCAATGGTGTGTGTCGGCGCTGCTCGTGGTGGTGCTGGGGCTGCAAGGCTTCCAGTTGTACTCGTCGCGGATCAAGCCGCCGGAGCCTACGGCGGTGGTAGCCAGTGCGCCGGCACCAGTGCACACCGAGTCACCTGAGCTAGCGGCGGAGGTCAGGGCACTCAAGGAGCAGGTCGCCTCGCTGCAGACTGAGGTGACCCGTGGGAAGCCCGCACCTGCCGGCGAAGCGGAGCAGAAGTACACGGTGCAGCGTGGGGATAGTCTGTGGCGGATTGCGCGGCGTGTCTACGGGGATGGGAACCTGTGGGGAGCCATCGCGCTGGCGAACGGTCTCAAGGGGAACGACCTCGAGCCCGGCATGGTGCTGAAGATCCCGAAGCCACAGGTGCCAAAGGGTGAAGCCCCGGATGCCGGATGAGGAACCGGGCAAGGAAGAGGCAGAGGAGCCGGACGACCTCTCGGATGTGGAGATCGAGACGCCGGGGGTGTGGGAAGAGCGCCTGACGGAGGCGCTCACGCCCTCAGAAGACCCGGGGATGGTCGTCGCCGCCTGTGGCCACCCGCAAGGTGAGCCACGGGTCTACCTGCACGCCGAGGTGCTGAGCCGGATTCTCGAGCATACCCGTGGAGAGACCTCGCGCGAAGTTGGCGGGGTATTGCTGGGCAGCTTCTACCTGAGCCACGACCGGCGTGTAACCGATGTGCGTGGCGCCGTTCGGGCTCCCCTGACTCGGGCCGGGCAGGCGCATGTGACCTTCTCGCATGATACCTGGGCCGCAATCTTCCAGTCGGTCGACCCGGAGCCGGGCCGATCGATCGTCGGGTGGTACCATAGCCATCCGAACTTCGGCATCTTCCTGAGCCGCCAGGATGTCTTCATCCAGGAGAACTTCTTCGACAGCCAGGGACACATCGCGCTGGTGATCGACCCGCTCCGGCATCAGGCCGGAGTCTTCAGGTGGGAGGAAGGGCGGGTCTGCCCCGCCCCGGGGTTTTGGATCAGCGAAGAGGAAGGCAAGGAGGAGAAGGCGCGACGGCTCGCCAAGATGCTCTCGTACCGTACGAGTCGCAACGCCACGCCCGGATTCCTGCAGCGGATGCTGGGTCGGTTTCGACGCCGCTGAAGATGCACCCAAGGCGGGGCCTCGCGGCTCTTTCGGGTGCCAATCACAACCAAAGACTAGTAGGTAGACCCCCACCATGAACGCTCGACTACGCCGGCTTTACGCCGACTCCCAGAAGATCCAGGATGAGTTCACAGGCCACCCGCACATCGAGGTGGTGCCGCTTCTGGGAGACCCGCCGGAAGCCTACCAAATCACGTACCATGTCACGGGGCTGCGGCTGGACCGGGCAACCAACCGGCCCGTGCGGATTCGTGAGCATCGGGCACGGATCCACCTGCACCAGAACTACCCGCGCGAGAAGCCGAAGTGCGTGATGGACACGGACATCTTCCATCCGAACATTGGTCCCTACATCTGCATCGACGACTACTGGGCTGCGGGCGAGAGCATTGCGGATGTGATCATTCAGATCGGTGAGATGATCCAGTACCGGAACTACAACACCAAGAGTCCCCTGAACGCCGTGGCCGCACGATGGGCTGAGCAGAACCGCCACCTGCTCCCGGTAGGGGACGTGGACCTGTACCAGCCGGAGATAGAGATTGATCTGCTGGGCACGCCGACTGACAAGCAGGGACCGCGAGGTCACAGTGAGGGTGATCAGGTGGACATTCAGTTGAAGTAGGTTTACCGCCGCGTCGCCTTTTCTTGCGCCCATCTTGACTTTTTCTTGCTTATTTGCTACAGTATACCGTAACGCTACTGCCCTGCCGGGGCAGCAAGGCCAGGAGATGGCCGCCATGCTTGGTAGACTGCGCATAAGGCGCAAGCGGCGGAAGGGCCTCACAACGGTTGAGTACGCGCTGATGCTGTTTTTCTTCGCAGTCACGTGCATCTTCGGCTTCCCGAGCCTGGCCAAGAGCACTATGAGGACAGTCACGAACACAGGGGATTGTATCGACCGTTGTGCGGCGACCCGCTAGGGGCGAGTTGCAGCCGGTTGCAGTTCACCTGCGGTAACCGACGTGTCAGGGATCCGGGGAGCCGGCACGGGGTGAGCTCGGGCTCGTGCCGGCGTGACGGTTCGCTTGCGAGAGGGTTGACAGGCGGGGCGGATCGCGGCATAATGGCAACTCACACCCTTGGGCGAGTAGCTCAGCTGGGAGAGCGCCTCCCTCGCACGGAGGAGGTCGAGAGTTCGAATCTCTTCTCGTCCACCATGTGGCCACTCAGCCGCCGACCGAAAATGGTTGGCGGCTTTTGTGTATCTGGGGTCAGGGGCGGCGGCAGGTTATCTCGGGAACCCTAAGCATGTGTGATAGCATTACACTAAGGGTATACCGTCGCAAGCAGGAACTATTGAACCGAGCACGGGGAGGTGCTTACTATGTCGATTATCCGATGGCGTCGTCCAGAAAGCTTGCCCACTGTCTTCGATGAGATCGACAGGGCCGTTGACGATTTCCTGCGGTACCCTCTGCGCCGCGCCGTATACCACGATGCTGTGGAGTTCGGCCCGGCCGTGGATGTGTACCAGACAGAGGACGAGGTCGTAGTGAAGGCGGAGCTGCCGGGAGCCAAGCGCGAGGACATCACCCTGACGCTGGAAGAGGGTGGCCTGGTGCTCGCCGGGTCTACCTCGCATGAGGAGGAAACGACCGAAGAGGGGTACTACCGCAAGGAGATCCGCCGGGGGCAGTTCCGGCGCTTCATCTCGCTGCCGGCACCCGTCAAGGCCGAGGAGATGACCGCGACCTTCGACAACGGGGTCCTGACCGTCCGGGGGCCGAAGGCTTCCGAGGACAAGGGCAAGAAGATCGAAGTGAAGTAGTCTGCACCGGCGCCCGAGGGCGCCTGGGAAGCGTCAACGGAGGCCGGGTCGCGAGGAATCGTGGCCCGGCCTTTTTCGTGTGGGGATAGTTTCGCAGGGGCGGATCAGGGAAGGAGAGGGCGAAGGCGCCTCTCAGTGGGCTGCCAGCGACCGTACGCCGAGGGGCAAGGTATCGATCTCGTCGAGGACCTTGCCGGTCCCGATGGCGACGCAACTGATGGGGTCGTCGGCGATGCGAACCGGGATGCCGGTCTCGATCTCAAGCAGTTGGTCGATACCGCGGAGCAGCGCGCCGCCACCGGTCAGGGTGATGCCGCGCTCGATGATATCGGCGGCGAGCTCCGGGGGCGTATGCTCGAGGATGGCCTTGACCCGGCCGACGATCTGTGAGACGCCCTCGGAGATGGAGTAGCGCACCTCCACCGAGCTGACGCTCACGGTCTTGGGGAGGCCGGAGATGATATCGCGACCGCGGACCTCGGTGTCGAGCTCCTCGGCCATCTCGAAGGCGGAGCCGATGTCCATCTTGATGCGTTCCGCCGTGGGCTCACCGATATCCAGACTGTAGACGCGCTTGATGTGCCGGACGATGGACTCGTCGAGGTGGTTCCCGCCAATGCGCAGGGAGTCGCTGACGACGATTCCACCCAGGGAGATGACCGCGATGTCGGTGGTACCGCCGCCTACATCGACGACCATGTTGCCGCCAGGCGTGGCGATGGGCAGGCCCGCGCCGATGGCGGCGGCCATGGGTTCCTCGATGGGAATGGCTTCGCGTGCACCGGCGGACCGGGCAGCATCGAGTGCGGCACGACGTTCGACGCTGGTGGCGGCGGAGGGAATGCAGATCACAACGAGCGGCTTGGAGAATCGGGCACGCTTGCCACAGGCCCTGCGGATCAGGTGGGCGAGCATGTCGCGGGTGATGGTGTAGTCGGCGATGACGCCGTCGCGGAGTGGCCGAATGGCCACGATGTTGCCGGGGGTGCGGCCGAGCATCTCACGGGCTGCCTCGCCAACCGCCAAGACACGTCGAAGCCGTCGCTCGACGGCGACCACGGAGGGTTCGCGGATGACAATGCCGCGTTTCCGGGCAAAGACGACGATGTTTGCGGTACCCAGGTCAATGCCCAGGCGGTCGCCTAGGCCAAACATAGTGCCTTCCTGCTTTGCAGGTCACTGCAGCGCACGATGTCGGCACCAATCGAGCGCAGCTTGCCCTCGAGGTTGTCGTAACCGCGATCCAGGAATCCGGCGCCGCTGATTCCGGTCTGTCCCTCTGCCACGAGGCCCGCGATCACCAGAGCGGCGCCCGCCCGGATGTCGGTGGCCTCAACAGGTGCCGCATAGAGACGCGGCTGGCCCTTGATGATGGCTGCGCTGTCAACGATGCGTACGTGTGCCCCCATGCGTGCGAGCTCATCGGTGTAGTTGTAGCGGGCATCGAAGATGGTCTCTTCGATGATCGAGGTGCCCTTGGCAATGGCGGCGAGGACACCGTGGCAGGGCTGCAGGTCGGTGGGATAGCCGGGATAGGGCGCCGTCACGATGTCGACGGGAAGCGGCCGGCCGGAAGCGCGGACGCGGACCCAGTTCGGCCCGGTCGTGACGGAGGCACCGGCACGGCGCAGGACATCGAGGACGATCTCCATGTGGTCCGGAGCACAGTCTTCGATGGTGACGTCGCCGGTTGCGGCAGCCACCGCGTACATGAAGGTGCCAGCCTCCATGCGGTCGGGAATGGCGCGGGTCTCGGCCTCGTGGAGTCTGTCGACGCCACGGATGATGACGGTGGCAGAGCCTACGCCGGTGATGTCGGCCCCGCACTTGATGAGGAACTCCTGGCAACTGACCACTTCAGGCTCACGCGAGGCATTCTCGATGATCGTGGTGCCCTCGGCCAGGGCGGAGGCGAGCATGATGTTGACGGTTGCGCCGACACTTCGCATCCGGGGGTCCATGAAGATTCGGGTGCCGCGGAGACGGGAAGCTTTGGCCCGTACGACGCCGTTGCGCTCCTCGACGCGCGCACCAAGGGCCTTGAAGCCCTGAACGTGGAAGTCGACGGGGCGATGACCGATGACGCATCCACCCGGGAGAGGCACCTCACAGGAGCCGAAACGGGCCAGCAGTGGTCCCGCCACGTAGAAGGAGGCCCGCATCTTGCGGACCAGTTCGTAGGGCGCCGCGAGGGCGGTGATGTTGCGTGCATCGATCCTGAGCTTCCTCGGGGCCACGAACTCGCACTTGGCACCGAGGGCGCGAAGCATCTCGATCATCGTACCAACATCCTCGATATCGGGGATGTTGTCGACGACGGTCTCGCCTTCGACCAAGAGCGACGCGGCCAGAAGGGGTAAGGCACCGTTCTTGGAGCCACTGGCTCGAACACGGCCTGCCAGCGGCTTCCCACCGGTCACTAGAATCTCATCCACGGATAAAGGCCCCCTTAGCGGCTTGTGGCGTGAGAGCGAAGTTCGTCAGCGTCGCCCGCCCACCGGGGCGGTTCCCTCCACGCTGACCTGATCTGCAATGGGCCGCCACGTTCCCCACTATACCACTTCTTCGTCACGTTGAGAATGACCTTCCAGCCAGGGCCTCGCCGGCATCTGCTCGGCGCCTCAGCCCTTCCTTCGGTATCGCCTCTGCGTACAGGCAAGCGCAGCAAGGCGGAGGTGAGGTACCCTCAGAGTTGGGTGGTACGTTGCGCCCGGGGCTGTTCGCGCAGCCGGTGCCGGAAAAGGAAGATGGCCCGCGTGCTCGCACACAGGCCATCGGAAGGCTGAACTCTCGGGTGGAGGGACTGCTAGGTCAGGCCGAGCGCCCTGCTACCTTGAGGCGGTTGAGGGCCCGGCGGAGCGCGATCTCTGCCCGGCGCAGGTCCGTGTCGGGCGTCCGGCTGTTCAGTCGGTCGCGGGCACGCGTCTCGGCCGCCTGGGCTCGGGACACGTCGATCTTGTGGTTCTCCTCGACGGCGTCGGCGAGGATCACGACCTGGGAGGGCATGACTTCGCAGATTCCGCCGGAGCAGGCGAAGCAACGCGCGACCTTCTTGCTGGGCTCCCGGACGAGGAGCGTGCCGACGGTAAGCTCAGCAACCAGGGGTGCATGGCCCCGCTTGACGCCGAAGTAGCCATCGGCGCCCGGCGCTCGCAAGGACTCCACGGGGCACTGAAGGACCACGCCCTCCTGGGTCACAATCTGCAGTTGAAAGGTGGCTGCTGCCATAGCGACTCACTCACCGACCGGCTTCCGCAGCCCGAGAAGGCAGCGCCGTACCGGCCTGTCGATCTGGGCCAGGGTTACGCCTTGGCGGTCTTGTGGGCTGCGGCGACGGCATCGTCAATCGTCGCAACCATGCGGAAGGCGTCTTCGGGCAGGTCATCGTGGCGTCCCTCGAGGATCTCCTCGAAGGCGCGGACTGTCTCTTCGACCGGGACGTAGGCGCCAGGAATGCCGGTGAAGACCTCGGCGACGAACATGGGCTGGGTCAGGAACTGCTGGATACGTCGTGCCCGGGCTACGGTCAGTTTGTCCTCGTCGGAGAGCTCATCGATGCCCAGGATGGCGATGATGTCGCGCAGGTCCTTGTAGCGCTGCAGTATCTGCTGGACACCACGGGCGACCCGGTAATGGCGCTCGCCAACCACACGCGGATCGAGAAGTCGTGAGGCGGAGTCCAGCGGGTCGACGGCCGGGTAGACTGCCTGGGCGAAGAGCTCACGGGACAGGGAAACGTTGGCGTCCAAGTGGCTGAAGGTCGTTGCCGGCGCAGGGTCGGTGTAGTCGTCGGCGGGAACGTAGATGGCCTGCACGGAAGTGATGGAGCCCTTGACCGTGGAGGTGATGCGCTCCTGGAGGTCGCCCATCTCCGTCGACAGCGTGGGCTGGTAACCGACTGCGGAAGGCATTCGGCCCAGAAGAGCCGAGACTTCCGACCCGGCCTGGGTGAAGCGGAAGATGTTGTCCACGAAGAGCAGTACGTCCTGGCCCTCTTCGTCGCGGAAGTACTCGGCCATGGTGAGGGCGGAGAGAGCGACTCGCAGGCGGGCTCCCGGTGGCTCGTTCATCTGGCCAAAGACCAGGATGGTCTGGCCAAGGACGCCGGCCTCCTGCATTTCGAGCCAGGTGCTGTTGCCCTCACGGGTGCGCTCCCCAACGCCAGCGAAGACCGAGACACCCTCGTGCTTGGTGGCGACGTTGTGGATGAGCTCCATGATCAGAACGGTCTTGCCGACGCCGGCACCACCGAAGAGGCCGATCTTGCCGCCTCGGGGGAAGGGGCACAGGAGGTCAATGACCTTGATACCGGTCTCGAACTGCTCTTCGGCCACGCTCTGCTGGTCGAAGGTCGGTGCAGGTCGGTGGATGGGCCATCGCTGCTCTGCCTCGACCGGCCCGAGGTTGTCGATGGGGTTGCCGAGCAGGTCGAAGAGGCGTCCCAGGGTTGCTTTGCCCACGGGGACGGTGATCTGGCCGCCAGTATCCTCGACCGGCATACCGCGGACGAGGCCGTCCGTGGTGTCCATCGCAACGCAGCGGACAACGTCGTCGCCGAGGTGCTGGGCGACCTCCACAATCAGCTCGGTGTTCTTGGCCTCGTCTTTGATTCGCAGGGCCTGCAGCAAGGGAGGAAGCGAATCTGCAGGGAAGCGGATATCAACGACAGGACCCCGTACGGCAGTTACCTTGCCCTGTGCCATGTTAGTCATCCTAGCTGAAACGAGCTGGTGGGTGTCTTGGGCGGCCTGCGGTCTTGCGACCGGACCTGGCTTGAAGCGGAGCTCCGGCTATGCAGGAGAGCTACTCCGCCAAGGCGTCGGCGCCCGCGATGACCTCCAGGAGTTCGTTGGTGATCTGCGTCTGTCGAGCACGGTTGAAGTCACGCGTCAGGGTGACGATCATTTCCTCGGCGTTGTCCGTCGCGGTGGTCATGGCGGTCATCCGCGCGCCCTCTTCGGAGGCGGCAGCATTGAGCAACATTTCGTAGACCGCGGCGTCCGTTGCACGAGGGAGAAGCGAAGCCAGCAGTTGCTCCGCCGGGGGCTCGAAGAGGATCGAGCGGGCCGCGTCGCCGTTCTTGGCAGCCTCAGGAGGCGCGATGGGGAGCAGTTGCCTTGCCGTCGGCACATGCCGCATGGCGGAGTAGAAGCGGCTGTACAGGACGTGGACCTCGCCGACCTGGTTGGTCAGGAGCATGGTCTGGAGCTGACGGGATAGCTGCCTGGCCATGGTGGCTCGCCCGGCGTCATCGGGAGAGGGATAGGACTGCACCACATCCCAGGGGCCCTTCGCGAAGGATTGGGCGGCCTTCGGGCCGATGGTGATGAGCTTGACGGGACGATCCAGGCCACTAAGGAAGCCGGCCGCTTCGCGCAAGAGGGTAACGTTGAAGCTGCCGCATAGGCCGCGAGATCCGGCGATGACCACGACCCCTACGGGCTCAACGTCGCGCGGCTCCAGGAAGGGGTGGCTGATCTCGCCAACGCGGCCGGCGACATCACGCAAGATTTGGTCGAGGCGGTCCCAGTAGACGCGGCCGTTCTCCACGGCGCCCTGCACGCGGCGCAGCTTGGCAGCCGCGACCATCTTCATGGCTCGCGTGATCTTCCAGATGCTCTGGACGGTATGGGTTTTGCGTCGTATCGCGCGTAGGTTCTGTGGCATGTGTTGCTCGCGGGACTCTCGGTCCCTAACGCTTCCTCAGAAGTCGGCCCGGGATCGTGGTACCAGAACGGACAGTTAGCCGGCGGCCTTCTTGGCCTCTGCAATCGCCTTGCCCAGCAGCTCTACGTTCTCGTCGGAGAGGGCTTTACTGGCGCGCATCTCGGCGATCAGTTGCGGGTACTTGTCGTGCACGTGCTTGATGATCTTGGGCTCCAGCTCGCGGATCTGGTTGGTCTCGACGTCTTCATAGAAGCCGCGGGTGCCGGCGAAGATGGCGATGGTCTGATCCTCGGTGGCGAGCGGGCTGTACTGGTCCTGCTTGAGCACCTCGACCATGCGCTGACCGCGAGCGAGGATGGCGCGCGTCTGCTCGTCGAGGTCAGAGGAGAACTGAGCGAAGGCCTCGTACTCGCGGAAGGAAGCCAGATCCAGCTTCAGGCGGCCGGCCACGCTCTTCATCATCTTGGTCTGAGCGGCGGAACCGACACGGGACACCGAGCGGCCAACGTCGATGGCGGGTCGGATGCCCTGGTAGAACAGGTCGGGCTCCAGGTAGATCTGGCCATCGGTGATCGAGATCACGTTGGTCGGGATGTAGGCAGAGAAGTCGCCTTCCTGGGTCTCAACGATCGGCAGAGCGGTGAGCGATCCGCCACCCAGCTCGTCGTTGAGCTTGCAGGCGCGCTCCAGAAGCCGCGAGTGCAGGTTGAAGATGTCGCCGGGATAGGCTTCGCGGCCCGGCGGACGACGGAGCAGCAGAGAGACCTGGCGGTATGCAACGGCGTGCTTGGACAGGTCATCATAGACGATAAGGGCATGGCCGCCGTTGTCGCGGACCTGCTCGCCGATGGTGCACCCGGCGTAAGGGGCGATGTACTGCAGCGCTGCGGGGTCACTGGCGGTAGCGGCAACGATGCAGGTGTACTCCAGCGCGCCGTATTCGGCGAGGGTCGCGGCCACACGTCGAACGGTGGACAACTTCTGACCGATGGCGACGTAGATGCACTTCACGCCGCTGTTGCGCTGGTTGATGATGGTGTCGATGGCGATTGCGCTCTTGCCGATCTGGCGGTCGCCAATGATGAGCTCGCGCTGGCCACGGCCGATCGGGGTCATGGAGTCGACGGCCTTGAGGCCGGTCTCCAGGGGCTCACTCACCGGCTGGCGCTCGACGACGCCGGGAGCCTTGACCTCGATGAGGCGCGTCTCGTCACTGTCCACCGGGCCCTTGCCGTCCAGTGGCTCACCCAGGGGAGAGACGACGCGGCCAAACAGGGCGTCACCGACCTTGGTCTCGGCGATGCGGCCGGTTGCGCGGACCGTGTCGCCCTCCTCGATGCCGGTGTCGGGGCCCATGAGAATGCAGCCGACGTTGTCTTCCTCGAGGTTCAGCGCGATGCCCTGAACGCCGCCGGGGAACTCGACCAACTCGGAGGACATGACGTTCTCAAGGCCGTAGACATGGGCGATACCGTCGCCGACCTGCAGGACGACGCCCACATCCTCCATCTTCAGCTTTGACTCGAAACGCTCAATCTCCTGGCGCAAGACCTTGGAGACTTCCTCAGCTCGCAGAGGCAAGGCATGTCACCTCGTTAGAAACCATATGTGTAAGGGAGTGGGACAGACCTGGGTCCTTCTCCCCCGTCGCGGTTACCCACAGACCGCTCCAACAACCCCAGGGGTTGGACCGCAACACTAACTAGATGGCGCGGTGGCTATCCGGCCGACCATTTCCTGCAGCCAGCCCTGCAACGACCCGTCCATCACCCGGCCGAGGAGATGGACCCGCGCGCCACCCAGGATCTCGGGTACGAGCTTGAACTCAGCCACCACGGGCCTGCCGACGAGCCTGGCAAGTGCGCTTTGTAGGCGCTGCTGCTGCTCGGCATCCGGCTCCCAGGCGACCTCGACGAAGGCTCGGACCCGTCCCGCATCCTCATCCGCGAAGTCCGTGAAGACGTCCGAGGCACCGAGGAGAACCTCGGCTCGGTGCTTCTCCAGGAGCACGTCGAGAAGGCCGGCCACGGTTGTTGAAGGCGCCTCACCGGCGACCTTCCGCAGGAGATCGCGCTTCTCGGCCACTGTGATCCCCGGGTGCTGAAGGACTTCAAGGGTCCTCGGGTCGCGAGTGACGGCCTCCTGCAGCCGGGCCAACTCTTCACGCACCGGCTCCACCTGTCCAGCGTCAGCGGCCAGGCGGTAGACGGCAGCGACGTATCTTCGGATGAGAGTGCGGTCGATCATGAGTCTATCTCACAGTGGCGGACTGGTAACGGTCCCGGGTGCAAGGCGGAGCTAGGACCCCTGCTGCCCAGCCAGTTTCTCTACGTCGGCGATGAACTGGTCCATGAGTGCCCGGTGGCGCTCGTCGGTGAGAGTTGCCTGGAGCAGCCTGCGGGCCATGGCTGCGGCCGTATCGTTGGCTTCCTCACGCAACTGCTGGGAAGCCTCCTCGGCCTCTTTCACGGTCTGCGCACGGGCCAGCTTCTCGATGTCCCGGGCATGGTCACGGGCCGTCTTGCGCGTCTGTTCGGCATCCTGTGTCGCAGTGTGCTTGACGTCCTGGGCCTCATCCTGGGCGGCGGCGAGGAGTTCCTCGCGACGCGCAGCGATCTCGGCCCGTTCGGCGGCGGCACCGGCACGGTCGGACTCTGCGGCATCCAACTGCTCGTGGATGCGCTGGCGGCGCTGCTCGATGAACAAGCCGACGGGCTTGAACATGAAGCGCTTCATCAGCCACACCAGCAGCACGAAGCTGATGGTGTTGATCAGCAGCGCCGACGGTTGGATCCCGAGTTCCTTGATGATGTTCTGAAACTCTTGCATGGTCACATTCTACCTATCGCTGCTCGATGGCGCCGATGAAGTCGCGGCGCGCTTTGTGGCTGCAGAAGAGGCATGCAGCCACCGGTCACGCGTGACTGGGTTCTAGCCGCCGGCGGCTTTGCTCAGCACATCGACGACAGCCGGGAGCTTGCTGTAGAGCATGAAGAAGATCAGCAGCGCGTAGATGACCAGCGATTCGATCAGAGCCAGAGACAGGATCAGAGCGAAACGAATGTCACCGGCAGCATCCGGTTGGCGGGCGATGCCCTCCATTGCCGCGGCTGCCGCGCGGCCCTGGCCAAGAGCGGCGCCGACAACAGCGATCGGCAGACCAAGTCCCACAGCAAGAGCGAGTGCAGCTCCGTAGAGCATTTGCGGCCTCCTTCTGGTGAAACGAGTAACCCGTCGTATTCAAGTGTCGAGTTGTACAGGTCAGGCGTCTGCGGACTGCGTCTCGGGCTCGTGTCCATGGGCTGAGCCGTGCTCCTCGGGCAGAGCGCCCGAGATGTAGGAGGCTGCCAGCATCATGAAGACCAGGGCCTGGACGAAGCTCACAAAGATGTGGAACAGGACCATCGGGAACTGGATCGGGATCGGGACGTGAATGGCTGCGAAGATCCCGCTCGCCAGCACCACGAGCTGGGCAATGACCGTGTCCTCACCGAAGATGTTGCCGAACAAACGGATGGCCAGGGAGAGGACGCGTGCAAATTCCCCGATCACGTGGATGGGGATGTTCAGCGGGAACAGCCACCAGGGCTCTCCCACGAAGTGCATCAGGTAGTGCAGGCCCTGGGTGCGGAAGCCAAGGTACTGCACGTAGAGGATCGTCGGGATTGACAGGGCGAAGGTCATCGTGAGCGAAGCTGTGGGCGAGATGAAGCCAGGGACCACGCCGAACAGGTTCAGCCCCGCGACGTAGATGAAGATCGTACCCAGGAAGGGTGCGAACCTCTCTCCCCCCGGTCCCATGGTGGACCTGCAGAAGTTCTCGAAGCTCTCAAAGGCCCACTCCCAGACGACCTGCCAGCCATTGGTTGCCCGAAGGTCCATGCGCCGCGTGCCGGCACGGACCATCAGCAGGATCAGACCGATGACGATCCAGGCCGACAGCACATTGACGGTGAGGTAGGGCCGTAGCTGGGCCGGCTCCAGGTTCACGAGAAAGTTGACCCAAGTGGCCAGATGCTCTTCCATGGCAATCCCGCGTCTGCGATAAAGAGGCTTCGGCGCTCTGACTTCCGGGAGAGAACTCGCCGGTGCAGTGCGTCGCAAGGGATACGACGTCGGTTAGCTTACTGCAGTTCTGTTATTGACACGCGCACCGAGGGTCTTGAGCACGATCACTGCGATCGGCAGCAAGTACCCGGCGGCAGCAGGTATGATCAGGTTCGGCGTCCATGTGACCACGAGATAGATGGCGATCCCGGCGAGGACAAACTTGGCGACGAAGGCCAAGCCGTAGGGCCAGCGCAGCGGTGGGATCTCTTCGGGGACGCGTGCCAGGCGCTCAACGACCAACACCGTAACCGACAGCGTCAACAACCCTGCAACAACGCCCCCCAGGAAACCGAGGGCGACGTCCGCCCCTCTATCTACCCACAGGCCACAGGCTATAAGGAGGGCCGTGACCGACGTCGTTGCGCAGGTTCTCCGAAAGAAGCCGATGCTCCCGCCCGGCACGCTTGTCCTCAATGCCCCTTCATGGCGCGGAACAGCTCAACAAAGCCCGCAACCGTGCCGAGGATAAAGCCGACGATGGTGAAGGCCGGCTCGGTGTTCAGATGCTTGTCCAACCATGCGCCGGCCCCTGCGCCGATGCCGACACAGAGGGCCAGGGTAATCCCGACCGTGCTGAGCCTCAGGGCGTCGCGATAGGAGCTCGATGGATCCGGCAAGGTAACCACCCACTGGTCCCGGTAAGTTTACTCAGGCAAGGGAGGGTTGTCAAGAGAAGAGTAGATTGACTATACTGAATATGCGGAGTGGTCTGAGTAGAACCTCAAGACGCTCCGGCCTCGTCGAGAATCCCGGGTGCCGGAGGCCCGTACAGCCATTGGAGTTGTGGGCACAGATGACACAGTACCGTATGCCGAAGCTCTCACCACAGGACAGCCGACCGCTGTACACGCAGATCATGAGCGTGCTTGAACGCGGGATACGTTCGGGTCGTCTAGAGCCTGGTGACCAGTTGCCGACTCAGGAGGCGCTGGCAGAGCACTTCGGTGTGAGCCTCGCACCGATCAAGCAGGCGCTGCGGGAACTGGAGGACCGTGGCATCATCGCAACTCGTCAGGGACGCGGGACCTATGTTCTTGACGCCACGCCCTTGAGTGAGGAAGTCATCGACGCCAACCGGATTCCGCATTTCAGCCGCGACATCCGGGAGCGCGGCGGGGTTCCGAGCTCGAACCTGCTGAGCATGGAGCTGGTCGATGCTGAGGCCTGCCCCGAGGTGGCCGCGGAATTGCACGAAGGCGCCGGAGCCAAGCTACTTCGCATCGAGCGCGTGCGACTGGCGGATGAGGAGGCCCTGTGCCTCCAGACCGGCTACTTCGCCGAGCACATGGTGCCGGGTCTGATCGAGCGCGGACTCGGCGAGCAGGAATCCCTCACAGAGGTGCTGCGGGCCGAGTATGGAATCACCGTGGCGGTGTCGCGGCAGAAGATCTCGGCAACCGCGGCGACCGCACATGACACGAAGTGGCTTCCGGTCAAGGTAGGTGAGCCCTTGCTGCTTGTCGAACGTACCTCCTATCTTAGCAACAACCAGCCGGTTGAGTTCGTGATCGACCGGCGGCTGCCGAAGTTCAACTTTGTCGTTTGGCTGCGCCGACAGTAGGGTAGGCAGACAAGGGTCAGGCTCCCGACCACAAGGTGGAGTCCCGGACTTTACTATGAAGAACATCCTGGTTGGTTACGACAATTCCCGGTGGGCGCTGGTTGCGCTGGAGCAGGCTATTGGCCTTGCCAGCGGGCTACATGCACGCCTGCATCTTCTGCAGGCGGTGGAGCCGGCAGGACCTGCGGCCGAAGTGGCCGACGTGGCTCCCAGCGAGGACCCGCTGAGCTACATGGACCGCATGGACGCGATGATGACGGAGGACGATACGCCTTCGCTGCACGATGAGGACCTGTCGGCTGCGGCCCGGATGTGTGAGGAGGCCGGTGTCCACTGTGTCCAGCACCGGCAGAGCGGGCTGGCAGTGCGAGTGCTGCGCGAGTACTCGCCGGCAATGGACCTGGTGGTGCTGGGTCGACGCGGCACAGTCGGCCGGAGACTTGTGGGAAGCACAGCCTCGAGCGTGATCTCCAGGCCCATCGTCCCGACCTTGCTTTGTCGCGATGAACAGGTGGCCTGGCGCCGCCTGCTGTTAGTGTTCGAGAACTCGGTGACGGGTGGCCGGGCCGTCAAGGTCGCCGGGACCTTGGCCTCCGAGCTTAACCTGGGGCTGGACGTGGTGATTGCCGACAGCGACCGCGAGCGCGGCAGACGGGTCGGAGAGCAGGCAAAGATGGCGCTGCGTGCCTACCACGTTGAGGGGGAGTTCATCCACCACGAAGGTCGCATCGTGGAGGCTCTCCAGAGCGCCGCGCTGCAACTGCAAAGCTCCGTCGTTATCGTTCCGCAGGGCCGGACCTGCCCGTGGCCCTGGTCACGCGCTGAAGCGGTTCGCGCCGCCATCGAGTTCCCCACTGCGCTGGCACTGGTGGTCCCTTGAGGCAGGAATCGCCCCGACTAGAGGGCTGGTGGGAAGCGCCGTGAGGTTGCGCTGCGGCGCTACTGCAGCAACTGCTCGAAGGGCACGACTTCGCCTTTGCGTTGCATCGCCACGTGGGCAGGCTCGTAGCAGCCATAGAAGGGGACGTTGAGGTCGATCCACAGGCACAGGCGCTGCAGGTCCTCGGGCGGCAGCTTCACGTCATGGTGGCCCGTTAGGAGCATGCGCACAAGGCCGCTGCTGCGTGCACCGAATTGCCCGGGCGTCGTCTCCGGAATCCACTCTCCCCCATTTACGCTGTCGAACCACGGAACGTACTTCTTCTGCGCGAGGCTCCGGTAGGAGCGTGTGAAGGGATCCTTGTCGCTTGCGAAGTCCCCGGTGAGCGGGAGCTTCTGCCCGCTGCCTCCCGGCTGGTGACAGGTCACGCAGTGGCGGTCGAGGACCGGCTGCACCAGGCGCTGGTAGGAGAAGGGACGGGTGCCCTCAGGACCGGCGACAGGCTGGGACGGTTCGCGCAAAGTGGCCTGGGCACGGCGGTTCGCAGGCGCGGTCTGACGCGGCTCATGGCAGCCGATGCAGGAGCGCACTTCGCCGGGTTGCAGGTAGGCAAGACTGCGCATCGTCTGGACCGCCATGCCCTTCTCGTCTAGGGCCTGGAAGTAGAGCGGCACACGAGCCGGCGCGACGAAGTTGGCAGAGCCATCCTCCTCGACGGGCACCGTTCCGATCACCGCACGGGCGCTGATCTGCCGGGCCACACTCATCTTCGGGTCGTCCGCGGCGTAGGTTGTCTTCGGCAGGATCTGCACCAGGCGCAGCCACTTCACCCGGACGGCAGGCAGTGCGGCCACGCTGTCGTAGACATTCAGCAGCATCATCCGGCCCCAGGAGGGCTGGTCGTCGCGTGGCGCCGGGTAGCGGAAGCCCGTCGGCGAAGTCTGCACGGGAGCCGCGCTCTCGATGCTGATCGTGGGATCACGGTAGATCAGCTCGCGGTTGCCGAAGCGGTCCTGGAGGTAGACGCCCAGGGTCACCGAGTGTGCTGCGGACTGCGTCGACCACCGTGGACTGTAGGAGGTCAGCCAGAAGTCGTCGCTCAGAGGCCAGGGAGTTGTGTAGGCCGACGAGGGATAGCCCTCGGCCTCGGGAAAGGCGACCTCAGGAGTCAGGCGCTCCAGGGGTGCAGAACCATCGAAGCCCAGAAGCGGATTGAGGAGAGCCAGCGAACCGTAGGCATAGCCATGGTGCGCTCCGGCGACGGCCATCAATCGCGGGGAATCCGGCACCGGCCGTACATGCCACAGGCCCCAGGGCTTGCGCTCGTGGTTGTACTGCCCGTAGATTGCCATCGCGCCGGAACCGTCCGGGCGGCATTGCCAGAGGCTGTGCGAGAGGTTTGTGTGGCGGTCGACGTAGTCCCAGCGGGTGTAGAGAATCGAGCCGTCGTGGCCGACGGCCGGGAGCCACTCGTGGGTCTCGTGATCGGAGAGTCGCTGGAGTCCTGAGCCGTCGGCGCGCATGCGATGCAGGGTGTAGGTGGGCACCGGTCGCCCGCTGCAGCGGGTCTCTCCCCCACGCCGCGTGGACATGAAGACGAGGTCACCGTCGGGCAGCCAGCAAGGGTGGAGGTCGTCGTAGGGGCCCTCGGTGAGCTGCCGCAGGTCGGTGCCGTCGAGGTTCACGCGGAACAGGTGGAAGCGGAACCTGGCTTCGCGGGTGAAGCTGAGTTTGCGGTTGGCCTCGCCCTGGGCGTAGGCAAAGAGCACAGTGCGACCCTCCGGAGACAGCGACGGCGTGAGGAAGTTGCCGGGAGGCAGCGCGTCGCCGATCACGTCTCGCAGGCGTGGCTCACCGAAGGCGTCCTCCAACGCGAACAGCCCACCGCCGGGTCGCTGGAGACTGCCGAAGTACTGGTCGCACATGTGGGCCAGCACGCCTGGCTCGCGCTTGACGAAGAGAAGGTCGCGGAAGGTCAGCAGCGGATTGGAGAAGGCGACCTGCCGCAGGACTTCGCGGGCCGAGTAGTACAGGTCACGCTGCGACTCGCTGGAGGCCTTGCCCTGGCGATCGAGGGACTGTGCGGCGGTCTCCAACTCCTGCAGCCGCGCTGTCAGGGCCGTGCGAGGGTTGGGATCCCGCTCGCGGAAGAGGGCCAGTAGCTTCTGCGCACGGGTGAGAACCTGGCGGCTGAGGTCGATGGTATACCGGGCTCCGCTGTCGGCCTTGCCGATGCCGTGGGAGACGGAGGATCGACCCGCGCTGCTCTGGTCGGCAGGTCGTTTCAGGGCGATGTTGCGTGCGGGATCGTTGGTCGGGTAGACTTCGACTTCGTCCAGGTGGAAGGAGTTCTTGCCGGGGAGTTGGCAGCGCACCCAACGGGCCTCGACCTGCTTACCGCGCAGGTCAAGGAGCAGGGGCTTGCCATCCCTGGCACCTCCGAAGGCGGGCCCGGTGTGCTCGAAGATCGGCTTCCAGGTGATGCTGTCGGTGGAGACGAGGACCAGCATGCCCTTGGAGCGGTCCATCAGCCCCTGGGATTCGTTGCGGTTGTAGAGGAGGAGATGGTCGAGGACGAAGGCCTGGCCAAGGTCGACCTGCCACCAGGGCTTCTCCGAGTTGGTGGTGTGGAAGCCGTAGGAGCCCGTCTTCTTGCCGTCCACGGCTCCGGCTGCGTCGTCGTAGGTCGCCGCGCCCTGGATCTCGCCGGAAGGATTGGGAGGGAGCAGACTGAGGCCGGCGTCGCGGTCCCACTCGGCATGCAACTCGGCGCGGAGTGACTCGGCGATCGGCACCGCGGGGTTGGCACGGACAGTGCAGCACAAGGCGAGCAGACACGGGACCCACAGGTGGCGCCACATCGTCAGTCCTCCAGCCCGAGACGCCTGGACTCCGCGGAAGGGTGCTGGAGAGACCTTCTTCCCGAGAGGTGACATTCCTTCTCGCGGGGGAAGCGCTGCAGGCAGACAGCAACACGCCCGCCGGTGAGGGCGGGCGTGTTCGGGCAAGCTAGGATGGCACTTGGCGAAGGGCCACCGAGAGCGGCGGCCTCGTCGCGCTTACTGCCGGTCCCACAGGTAAGTGCGGTTGACGTCGGAGAGGGCTGTGACGGTCTCCCACTTGACGTGCCCGTCGGCATACGCGCAGTTCAACCCGCCGTTGTGCCAGGGCCACGTGGTCTCGTTGGCACTACCGTTGATGTAGGTGATACCATTGGCGTTGGTCATGACCGAGCCGACGGCATGGCGAGCACAGTAGTGCTGGTACCAGGCGTTGTTGGACTCCGCCAAGATCACGGTCTCTGCCGGTGCCGTGAAGCTGGCCAACATCGTGCCGCCGCTCCAGCCTTCCTGGAAGACGTGCGTCATCGGCATCTGATAGCGGGTGTTCTGCAGGCTTCCCGGCCACTTGCCGGCAAGCTGGGACGTGATGTCGATGTTCTGTGAGGGACACGCGAAGATCTGGCGGTTCTTCACGTAGGGGAGGATCTTGTCAGCCCAGATGATGCGTCCGGCCGGGTAGGTGTTGCCATCGTCGTAGCAACTGGCGAACTTCTCGTCGTAGTCCTGCAGGTACATCATGTGAGCGAGGGCGAGCTGCTTGACGTTGGAAGAACAGGAAGACTGCCGCGCCTTTTCTCGTGCGCGCGCAAAGACCGGGAAGAGGATGGCTGCAAGGATGGCGATGATGGCGATCACGACCAGCAGTTCAATCAGCGTGAAGCCACGGCGCATGTGGGATCGACCTCCTGATGCTGGTTGTCAAGGCCGCCAGGGGGACTTCACGGTTACCCCCCCCACAGCGGCTTTTGCACGAAGATCATAGCTGGTGTTGACAAATAGTGCAAGGAGTAGTGTAACGGCTTTACATTGCTTGACAGGTGCCCTTCGCCGGTCGCGAGCGTCTGCGAAGGTCAGAGTCGCGAGACCAGCGAAGGTAGGCTCTTCATCAACGACTAGCGAGGCCCGAGACATGACTGCACAAGGCACAGCACTGCTGGTTCGGTGGGCGACACGCTGGGATCGGGAGCCGGCCATTCAACTGATGGCAGCCCTGGCAGACCAGCACGAAGTCAGCACCGACCTCGACACACTGCGCGAGGCCTTCGAGTTCGCCCTGCGCAATCCGGAGGAGTACCGATTCGCCTTTGCGGAGCGAGACCGCCAGATCATCGGCATGGCGGCGCTGCACCGCAGCTACACCTCCTGGCACGGCCGTCTTCGCGGGACCATCGAGGATGTGTATGTGGTGGAGGAGGCGCGGCGTTCAGGGGCAGCTACGGCACTGTTCGAGTTTCTGCACGGTGAGGCCCGACGTCGCGGCTACTGGTCGCTGTCATTGGATGTGCTGGAGAGCAATGAGTCGGCCCGAGCCTTCTATGAGCGGTTCGGGATGAAGAACTCCGGGTACCTGGTGTATGAAATGGAACTGGGCACCGAGGAGGGCTAAGGCCCCTTCGCCCCACAAGGAGCAAAAGATGAGTCCGACGGCGCTTTTGGCGTGCCTGGTTGCGGTCCTCGCGTGGGGAGCCAACGGGCTATTCGACAAACTTGGCGTGAAGGGGATCGACCCCCTGCATGCCGTCCTGATACGCAATGCCTTCTCGACAGCGGTGATCGCCGGCCTCTGCGCGGCGACAGGCCGACTGAAGGAAGTGACTCACCTTGAGCCAAGGGCGTACTTCTTCCTCGCGCTCAGTGGGCTGCTGGGAAGCGTGCTCGCACAGACTGCCTACTACTTCGCGATGAAGACGGCGCCGGTGAGTCAGGTCGTGCCGATCACGGCCACCTATCCGGTCGTCGCGTTTCTGCTGGCGGCCTTCTTCCTGCGGGAGAGCTGCACGCCCGGTCGGTTCGTGGGAGTGCTGCTGGTGGTTGTGGGGCTGATGCTGGTTGCGAATCCGGGACCCGACAAGGCGCAGGCTGCTCAGGCTGCGAAGCTGGCCGGGCGCACAGCAGCGGTGGAGTATGCTACCGAGGAACTGCCGGCGGCAGACAGCGACGGCGCCGAGGACTCTGGAGAAGGTTAGCGGGGCCTCAGCGCTCCAGGCTGTCGCGGAGGCGGAGAAGTAGACTGTAGGCCTGCTTGCGTGAGACACCACTGGCGGCGGCGAGTAGGTCGGCCGCTTGCCCAGTGCGCAGGCCGGCTTCGAGGGCCAGGCGCGCTGCCTGCTGCAGATCTCCCACAGCGGGCACAGCTTCCTCGGCAGAGGTCTGCGTGGGGCCAAAGACGAGGGTGTACTCTCCCAGGGGCTCAACGCTCGCGCAGTGCTGCCGCAACTCCCCCAGAGGCTCACGACGGACTTCCTCGAACTGCTTGGTCATCTCGCGGGCCATACACACGAGACGGTCGTCCCCCAGTTCGGCGGCAGCATCCTCCAGGGATTGGCGCAGGCGGTGCGGCACTTCGTAGACCACCACGGGGAAGGGCGCTGTGGCGTTCTCGCGATAGAAGCGACGGCGCTCGCTCGACTTGCGCGGAGCATACCCGGCGAAGAGGAAACGGTCGGAGTTGAAGCCCGACACTGACAGGGCGCTGAGCACGGCACTGGGACCGGGGATGGGGATCACGCGAAAGCCGCGTTCCCAGGCGGTCGCGACCAGGTGGGAACCGGGATCGGAGATGACGGGCACCCCGGCGTCGGTCACCAGCGCGATGGACTTGCCGCTTGAGAGAGCCTCGACAAGCTGATTGGACTTCTCGCGCTCGTTGTGCTCGTGGCAGCTCTGCAAGGGGCGATGCAGGCCAAGGTGCGACAGAAGGGTCTGGGTGCGACGGGTGTCCTCGGCAGCGATGAGGTCGACGTCGGCCAGGGTCTGCCGGGCGCGATCGGAGAGGTCGGACAGATTGCCGATGGGGGTAGCGACGATGTACAGGCAGCCCCGCGAGGAGGAGACCGAATCGGCAGCGGGCTCAGTCCCAGGCCCGGGCGTATCCTGCATAGTGTCTCACCCCCTGAGGCGCTGGTGTGGGACGGCGTGTCCGGCGACGCGAGGCGAAGCTAGCGGCCCCAGTCGCGGGAGTAACGGAAGTCGCGGTCAATGGAGCGCGGCGAGATCTTGGCGATGAGCGGGATGCGGCGCTTGTACTGCGAGTTGCGCACCATCCGCAGGACGCGGTCGATCAGGTCGAGCGTGAAGCCCAGGTTCGCCAGTTCCTCGCGCGACCAGCGGAGATCGACCATGTGGTACAGGAGCCGGTCGGCCTCCTCGTAGGTGAAGCCGAGCTCGCCCTCGTCGGTCTGCCCGGTCCACAGGTCGGCGGTCGGGGCCTTGGCGATGATCTCCTGCGGGACCCCCAGGTAAGTGGACAGCGCCCGGACCTGTGTTTTGTACAGGTCGCCGATCGGGTTCACGGCCGAGGCCATGTCACCCCAGAGGGTAGTGTAGCCCAGCAGCGCCTCGGTCTTGTTGCTGGTGCCAATCACCATGGCGGTCTCAAGGACTGAGTGGTCATAGAGAATCGTCATGCGCTCGCGGGCCATCTTGTTCGCACGACGCAGGCGGGTAGCATCGGGATAGCGCTCGAAGTAGGCGTCGATCTGCGGCGTGATCTCGATCACGCGGGTCTCGATGCCCAACTGCTCGGCGGCCAGACGGGCATGGCCTTCGCTCTCGGGGCTGCTGGAGGCATAGGGCATGATGATGCCCAGAGTGTTCTCCGGGCCCAGGGCACGAGCAGCCAGGAAGGCGGAGAGCGTCGAGTCGATCCCGCCGGACATCCCCAGAACGCCTCGGTGGAAACCGAACTTGGTGATCTCATCGCGCAGGAATCCGGTCAGGATATCGGTGACCAGGGCGCAGTCGATATCAAGCACGCTCATCGGCGATCCTCCGCAGTTCACGCAGAGCCAGGTCCACGTTTTCCTCTTCAACGAGTGGGGCGGCAACTCTCGCGCGGCGAATCTCGGCCGGGTCGATCCGGGCATCCACTAGCGCGGGCTCAAGCAGAGGACCGCAGGCGACCGTCTTGCCGTTCGGGCCGACCGCACGGCTCTGACCCCAGAAGTTGACGCCATCCTCGTAGCCGATCCGGTTGCAGAAGAGAACGTAGGATTGGAACAGGTTCGCGTAGGTGCTCAGCATGGCCTCGTAGGTGTGGGCGATGGCGAGGCCCTCGGGATCGGCACCGCGGCTCGGGGAGTTCGAGACCACGAGGAGGTACTGCATCCCGTCCTGCGCCATCAGGTAGGGCAGGACCGGATGCCAGAGGTCCTCGCACACCAGCAGACCCATGCGCCCGAAGCGGGTGTCGAAGGCGCGGACCGAGCGGCCGGGTGACAGGTAGCGACCCTCGTCGAACATCCCGTAGGTGGGCAGGTAGACCTTGCGGTGGCAGTGCACGACTTCGCCGCCGGACAAATACACAGCGGAGGCGAAGACGCTGCAGGCGTCGGTCTCCTCGACCAGACCGCACACGATATCGAGCTTCTGACTCGCCTCGAAGAGCGGAGCCAGCCGCTCGGCCTCGAGGTTGAGCGCGATGTCGGAGGTGAGGTCGCGCAGGTAGTAGCCGGTGAGGGAGAGCTCCGGGAAGATCAGGAGGTCGATCCCGTCGGCGACAGCCTGCTCGGCGATCTGCAGGTGAAGGGCGAGGTTGGTGTCCAGGTCGCCGAGACGGGGCCCGATCTGAGCGAGACGCACGCGGAAGGGCGTTGTGGGTCGCATAGTGATAGGTTCCGATTCCTTCGCACCGACGGGCGAAGGTGGTGCCGCCCGGTCTGCGTTAGCGTTCGTCGCCACGCCGCCGGGCGGCTTGTTCCTCGGTTCACCTCAAGAGCCGGCGGTGCCGGCCTGTTATGCTATTGGCCGCCCTGGATGGGCATGTTGGGCATCATCGGCATGCCACCGCCCATCGGGTTGTTCTGGGACTCCTTCTGGAACTCGTCGATCCACTTCTGCTCTTCGGCGGCGAGGTCCTTGGCACCGAGAGCTTCGAGCTTGGACTTGACCTGCTGGTGGATCATGAAGTTCTGCCACTCGTAGGCCAGGGCCCAGTCGGAGGCGGCCTTGTAGGAGTCGATGGCCTGCTGCTTCATGTTCTTTTCCTCGTAGAGCGATGCCAGGGACATGTGTACGTCCGGCGTAGAGACAGCGCTCTGGTCCTCGGTGAGCTCCTTGAACAGGGCCAAGGCCCCGTCCTTGTCGCCACTCTCGCGGAGGAGGACGGCGAGCTGGTAGCGGGCGCCCATGTTGGTCGGGTCGTCGTTCTTGGCCTTGTTGAGTAGCTGAACCGCGTTGGCCTTGTCGTTCTCGTCGAGGGCCTTGTAGGCGGCCAGCTCCGGGTCCTGGATCTGGATCTTGGCGGCCTTCTTGAGGTTCTGGGTGTACTCGGTCCAGGCCTCGGTCTTGCGCTGCTCGGTGAGCTGCTTGCGGTAGTCTTCCTTCTTCTGGGCGAAGTCAGCCGGCAACTCGACCTTCTTGTCGAGGAGCTGGAGGATGTGGAAGCCGTAGCTGGTCTCGATGACGTTGCTGACCTGGCCGGGATTGAGGGCGAAACAGGCCTTGTCGAACTCGGGGACCATTTCGCCGCGACCGAAGTATTCGGACTTCTCCGGTTCGGTCTGGCCGGGTGTAGGCGGCTTCTGGGTGACCAGGAGGCCGCCGTCCTTGGCGCTGCCCGGGTCGTCGCTGTTCTCCTGGGCGAGCTTGGCGAAGTCCTCACCCTTCTGGATGCGCGCGAGGAGGTCTTCGGCCTTCTTCTTCGCGAGGGCCTTGTAGTCCTTAGCCGGCTGGGCCTGGTTCTTGTTGCCCTGGGCCTGCTGGTCGGCCTCGCGCAGCTTGTCGGGCATGATGAGGATATGGCGGGCCTTGGCCTTGGCGTAGCTGTCTTCGAGGTCCTTGTCGGACACCTTGACAGCGTCCTTGACCTTCTGCTCGAGCTTATCGAACATCACAGTCTCAAGGACCTGCTCGCGGTTCTGTGTGTAGTCGGAGCGGATCTTGGCCTTGTACTGGTCCTGGGTCATGCGGCTCTTGGCGAGGTACTTGGCCAGAGCCCGGCGGCTCGGATAGGAGCGCTCGATGGTCTGCTGGACCATCTCATCGAGCTTCTTGTTGACGTCGGCACCGCTGACCTTGATGTCTTCCTTCTTGGCGGCCGCGGTCTTGAGGATGCGGTCGACCATGCCATCAAGGACGTTCACCTTGAGGTAGCGGTCGCTGGTGAGGGCCTGCCCCGGCGGCATTGAGCGACGCGACATCTCAAGGGCGGCCTCGTACTCGGCGCGCTCAATCTTCTGGTCATCGACGACGGCGACCACAGTGCTAACCTTCCGCTGGCCTTCCTTGCCTGCCTGGCCCCGGCCGCCGGAGCTTGGTCCTCCGAAGGTGTAGAAAGCGCCGACGACAAAGATGACAATGATGAGCCAGAAGAGGATCTCCATCGGGCTACCGACGCTGAACTTCTTCTTTCCGACTCCGACCTGGAGCTTTTTGCGGAATACCTTGCGCAGCCTTACAATAGACATGGTGTTCTCGCAGACGATGAGATGTGATGGGTAGGCGGCCGGTGGACCGCGACGCCCTCCGGCTTGCGACGGGTAGAGCAAGGGACGGCCAAGCGGACCCCGTCAGGACTCCTTGGCGAGGGTCGCTTCTACCTTCATCGAGCAGAACTTGCCGCACATGGAGCACGCCTGCGGGTCTCTCGAGGCCCGATCGCCGCGGACCTTGCGGACGCGTCCCGGATCGAGAGCGAGCTCCGTGACCTTCTCCCAGTCGAACTCATGTCGGGCTCGCGAGAGCCGGTCGTCCCACTCACGGGCACCGGGGACACCTTTGACGATGTCCGCGGCATGAGCGGCGATTCGCGAGGCCATCACCCCGTCCCAGACATCCTGCGCCGTCGGCAGGCCGAGGTGCTCGGCCGGTGTGACATAGCACAGGAAGTCGGCCCCCGCAGCAGCGCACAGCGTCCCGCCGATCGCGCCGGTGATATGGTCGTAACCGGCAGCGACATCGGTGACCAGCGGCCCCAGGACGTAGAAGGGAGCGCCCTGGCAGAGGCGCTTCTGGGTCATGACGGTGCCGGCGATCTGGTCCAGGGGCATGTGACCGGGCCCCTCGACAAAGGCCTGCACACCCGCTTCGCGGGCACGCGCCACAAGCTCGCCAAGGATGACCGTCTCGGCGATCTGGCCGCGATCTGAGGCGTCGGCGAGGGCTCCGGGGCGCAGACCGTCGCCCAGACTGATGGCGACGTTGTAGCGCTTCAGCAGGGCCAGAAGCTCGTCGTAGCGCTCGTACAGCGGGTTCTCCTGCCCATTGACCTTCATCCAGCGGGCGAGGAGACTTCCGCCACGGCTCACGATTCCACAGACTCGCGGCTGCGTCTCCAAAGCTGCCACGGAGGCGCGGGTAACGCCGCAATGCAGGGTCTGGAAGTCTACCCCATCTGCCGCATGGCGTTCAAGGGTCTCAAAAAGCAGCTCAGGCGTCAAGGCCATGAAGGAGCCGAAGCGCTTCTCGGCCTCACCGAAAGCCTGGTAGATCGGCACGGTGCCCAGAGCCACGGGACACTCGCGGCGGATCGTCTGGCGGATGTGATCGAGATCGCCGCCGGTGCTCAGGTCCATTACGGCATCGGCGCCGGCCGCGACCGCGACTTCGAGCTTCTTGAGCTCCACATCGAGCTCAGGGTAGTCTTCCGAGGTGCCAAGGTTCGCGTTGACTTTGGTGCGCAGTCCGGTGCCGAGTCCGAAGGGCTTTGCGGGCCCCTCGGGGCTTCCCATCAGGACGATGGTGCCGCGGCGGAGACCGTCGCGCAGTGTGTCTTCGGATACGTTCTCGTCACGGGCGACAGCGGCGACCAGCGACTCGAGGACCTTGTCCCAGTCCTTGAGTTCGACGGTGCCGGTTGGTGCCTGCTGCCCCCCTGGCAGGTTCGTACTGGATGGTGACGGCTGTGTCATGTGCAATGCGCCTCCGCGGTCGGCGGCAAGCGCAAACCGCCGACCCGGGCAAGAAGGCGGTCGGCGGCCGTGAGGGACACGGAACCGTCGGTCGCTTCCCTGCGCCGGTATTATCCGGTTCAGGTCCTGGGGTCAGCAGCCCGGTGCGGACGGTCGACGTCCGATCACGCACCGGGGCCGCACTCTCAGCAGAGGGCTAGCTCCCCCAGCGACAAGGGTGTGGCACCAGCTTCTTTGGTTACCAACCGTTGGCATTATAGGCCCGGAAGGCTCGCCAAGGCAAGGGAGACGGCGCGGGGCCCTCAGTTGCGTCAAGGACCGCCGGCGCAGGAGCCTCAGACGGCCGCCAGGGAGACGGATCTTCGGGTCTGTCTCGCCGCCGGAGCCAGACAGGACGGACGACGGCTACTCAGTCGGCTCCGGCAGGGCCTGCAGCTCCCCGGCAGCGACCCTGGCCTCCGTCGCACGCAGGCGACGCAGGACGGTCTCCTTGGGCAGGAGCTCCAGCAGGTGGAACAGGCTCGGGCCGATGGTGGTTCCCGTCACGGCGGCGCGGCACGGGTGGATGACACCGGCGGCCTTGAGGCCCAACTCGGTTGCCAGGCCGCGGACCGCGGCCTCGATGGTCTCGCAGGTCCAGGGGTCCAGGGCCTCCAAGCGGTCAGCGAGCTTGGCGAGGACCGGCGCCGTCTCGGGCTTGGACAGCCACTGCTCGCGTGCCCGGGCGTCGTAGTCGTACTCGTCGGTGAAGAAGTAGCGTGCCCAGCCCTCAAAGACGCTGAGGAGCCTGGCGCGCTCACGCATCAGGTCGATGACCTTGCTAAGCCACTCGACGCGCTCGGCAGAGGGGTCCTGCTCGAAGAGCCCCGCTGTCTGCAGGCGCGGGAGGACCTTTGCGGTGAGAGTGTGCAGGTCGCCCCGCTTGACGTACTCGCCGTTGAGCCACTCTGCCTTCTTGAGGTCGAAGACGGCCGGGGCCTTGTTGCAGGCCTCGAGGCTGAAGCGGGAGATGATGTCCTCGCGGCTGAGGACCTCGTTCTCATCGCCCGGTGCCCAGCCGAGGAGCGTCAGGAAGTTGAACATGGCCTCGGGCAGGTAGCCCTGGGCCTCGTAGTCGGTGACGGCCACGGAGCCATGGCGCTTGGACAGCTTCGTGCGGTCCTCGCCGAGGATGATCGGCAGGTGCGCGTACTTGGGCGTGGTGAAGCCCAGCGCCTCCTGAAGCTGCAGGTGGATCTGCGTGTTCGGCAGGTGTTCGACGCCACGGATGATGTGGCTGACCTGCATCAGGTAATCATCGACGACCACCGCGAAGTGGAAAGTGGGATAGCCGGAGGTCTTGAAGATGACCGTGTCGGCGATGAGCGCGTTCTCGTAGGTCACGTCGCCCTGAATGAGGTCGGGGATGACGGTGGCGCCGGTCTCCTTGACCCGGAACCGGAGGCAAGCCGGTCGTCCCTCCTCCTCGTAGGCGCGACGCTGGGCATCGGTGAGTTTCGCACACCGGCCGCTGTAGCGCGGAGCCTGGCCCCGAGCCCGCATGATCTGCCGCTCCTGCTCCAGCTCTTCGGGCGTGCAGTAGCACTTGTACGCACGGCCCTCCTCCAGCAGCTTGTCGAGGTAGCTGTGGTAGATGTCGAGGCGCTCGGACTGCACGTAGGGTGCATGCGGGCCGCCGATATCCGGACCTTCATCCCAGTTGAGGCCCAACCAGCGCAGGCCGCCGTAGATGACGTCGAGGGCCTCGGGCGTCGAGCGTACCTCGTCGGTATCCTCGATGCGCAGGAGGAACTGGCCGCCGAAGTGGCGAGCAGTCAGCCAGGAGAAAAGCGCAGTGTGGACGTTGCCCACGTGCATGAAACCCGTCGGGGACGGGGCGAAGCGAGTGCGAATGATGTCAGACATGAGGGAGGCTCCGAGTGTAGGAACGGGTGGAAGTAGTGAGGCTGGTATGGACGGACGTAAAGGATGGGAAAGGCGACTCGCAGACCGCAAGGAGCGGCGGAATCAGGGCAAAGCGGCTATTCGCCGCCGGTCGCCCCTGCCCCGGCGAAGGTCGTCGGTCCCACCTCCAGGATGTTGGGATCGTCGCGCAGCAACGCCCGTACCGAATGGGCTGCGGGAAGGAAGCGCGGGCTGTCGGGTGCGAGGCCAAGGACCTCGGTGACCAGCTCAAGGACGGTCACCGGCTGCGTACTGACGTTCATGATCTCGTAGACGAGGGCCAGGTTGTCGTCGTCGATGAAGTACCCCGGGTGATCCGGCGGCAGCTCCTCGGCGAGTAACTCGTCAAGATTGGGTCCCGCTGCCTTCTCCGTAGTTGTGGCCTGCTTGTTCAGCAACTCCAGCGCGGCCTTGATGCCGGCCCGGACATCGCCGGGGATCCAGTACAGCCCCGGCTCGGCGTAGAGGCGCTCCTCGGCGAGCATCTCTCGCAGCAGTTCCAGCGGGTCGAAGTCGGCCGGATGCAGGCGGTAGACGAAGAAGCCCAGGATCTTGTTGCTGATGGGCCGGCGGGCGGCCCGGACCAGGTTGACCGCGGTCTCGAGGCAGTCGGCTCCACGCAGACCTTCGGCGGTGCAGCCGGACCGCAAGGCAGCGATCTCCTCGTTGCCGTCGAGGTCGCAGTAGAAGAGCACGTCGTCCTCGTTATCGCCCTCAGGGAACAGCAGCCAGGAGCGCGGAACCAGCCTGCCGTCGACCTCGCAAAACACCTCGGCCTTGCGGACGAGGCGGCTGAGGAGCTCGGTGTAGTAGGCGCTGTCACGGCCGCCAAGGCTAGCCATGAAGTCGGCGACCTCAGGGATCGGGATCGGGCGTCCCAGGTCGGCGATGAGCGTTTCCACGGAGCGGTTGAAGTTGCTGCCGGTGAGGATGCCCCGGGCCAGGAGGTCGAACTTGCCCTGCTGCACTGAGAAGCGTGGGTCCTGTTCCAGCACACCACGAGCGGCCTGCGGAGCGACGTGCAAGGATTCGGGAAGAGCCCGGAGCACAATGCAGCCGGGTGTCGGTCCCGGCCTGCGCAGCATCACTTCGAACAAAGCGTCGCCAAGGGTGCGACGTGCGTAGTCAGCTGGTGTCAAGGTCACGGGTGTTTCCTCGCGGCTCATAAGGATCTCGGGCGGTCAGGGGTCCCGCCGCAGGTCATTGCGGGGAAGGTCTATTCTCCCTCGGAGATCATGGACCTCCGCCGCAGTGATCTGGACGTCGGCGAACTCACCGGGTTCGAGAACGAGGTCTGCCGCCGGCAGAGTCACCTTGACTTCCCCGTCAATCTCTGGTGCGTCACGGTAGGTGCGGCCACGCCAGATGGTTCTCTCCAGGGGCTCCTCAAGCAGCACCTTCATAGTGCGGCCGACAAAGCGCTGGTTGATCTCCAGCGAGAGAGTTTCCTGCACTCGCATCAGCTCATCAAGGCGCTCGTCGGCAACCTCCAGCGGAACCTGGTCGGGCAGCGTCGCCGCACGGGTGCCGGTTTCCGGCCAGTAGCGGAACACGGAGAGCCGGTCCAGTCGCGCCTGGGTGATGAAGTCCAGGAGCAACTCGAAGTCGCGGTCGGTCTCACCGGGGAAGCCAACGATGAAGGTGGTGCGTACAGTCGCCTGGGGGTTGTGGCGACGCAGGCTCTCCACCAGCTTCAGGTAGGTCTCGGCATCGCCCTTGCGGCCCATGGCTCGCAGCACGGACTGTGAAGCGTGCTGCAAGGGGATGTCGAAGTAGGGGAGGACCGGCCCGGCTCCACACATCGCGGCGATCGTATCCTCATCCAGACTGTCAGGGTGCAGGTAGAGCATTCGCAGCCAGCCGTCGTAGGGCACTTGCTGCAGGTCTGATAGCAGGTAGGCCAGCCTGAGGCGCGGCTCCAGGTCCTTGCCGTAGGCGCTGGTATCCTGGGCGATCAGGCAGACCTCACGCGCCCCGGAGTCGACGAGGTGCTCAAACTGGCTACGCAGGGCCGGGACAGCAACGCTGCGATAGCGGCCTCGAAGCTGAGGGATCGTGCAGAAGGCGCAGCGGTGATTGCAGCCATCTGCTATCTTCAGATAGGCCAGCCAGGAGGGCCCTGTCAGGACTCGCGGGGACGAACCATCATAGACGTAACTGAGGGGCGCGTCAACAAAGGCGCGGCGTCCGGCCAGGGCGCCCTCGACGGCCTCCACGATCGACGGCACCGCCCCAACTCCGACAAAGGCGTCGACCTCGGGCAGCTCGTCAAGGAGCGTCTCCTTGTGGCGCTCGGCAAGACATCCGGCGCAGATCAGGGCACGGCACTTGTCCCTCTTCAACTCCGCGAGGTCGAGGAGAGCATCGATGGCCTCCTCCTGCGCGGGCTCGATGAAGGCGCAGGTGTTGACGATGATGACCTCGGCCTGCTCTACCTCTTCGACGATCTCATAGCCTGCCTGCTGCAGCAGTCCGAGCATGGCCTGGGAATCGACGAGGTTCTTGGGGCATCCGAGAGAGACGAGAGCGACAGTGGCCTTGGCGGGCATGAGTGGGGTATCCAGGTTGGGGCAGGAATGGGCCGACTGATTGATGGGACTGCGGGTGATCGTGGTGAGGCCTCAGGGGCGGGAAGCAACCAGGGTCCACACCAGTTCACCGATCTGGTAGAGCGTTACGGCAAGACCTTGTTGACCGAACATGCGCGGGAAGGAGGAGAGCAGCGGGTGGTACTCCTCCTCCACCTCAGGGATACGCTGGATGACCTGCTGTCTGTGGGCGGCATCCTGAAACATCGTGTCCGCGACCAGGATGCGACCGCCGGGGGCCAGGACGCGAGTCATCTCACGGACGGCCGCCTGCTTGGCCTCGTCATCCAGATGGTGGATGGCGTAGGCGGCGACGACGATATCCGCAGACTCGCTCGCGACCGGCAGCGAGAGGAAGGGATCGTCGACCAGGCTCACGGTGTACTTGCCCGGCCAGCGCACAACCTTCTCCTTCGCCTGGGCGAGCATCCGGCGCGAAGGATCAAAACCGAGGACACGACAGCCCACTTCCAGAAACGGGAGGGCGGAGTTGCCGGTTCCCGTGCCGATGTCGACAACCGTCTCGCCGGGACGCGCTTGGGACAGCCTGGCGAGGCTCCCTATCGCCGCGTCATAGCACAGCCGTGCCTTGTGCCGAATCCGAGTGTCGTACTCGTCGACCCAGTCGTAGGTGTCGAAATCCCAGCGTTTTGACTCGCCCATCCAGTGGTCGGCCTCCTCAGCGCAGCCTCGGTCGGTCAGGGCCTGGTGTTCTGGAAGATCAGGCAGTAGTGGTGGTGGTAGTTGGGCACGAAGACCTTCGGGAAACCCCAGATTCCGAGCGGCTTGCTGTCCTGACACCAGATGCGCTCGCCCTGGAAGCTGAGGGTCTGGCTGATGCGCCGGGCCAGGTCCCAGGCCAGGGGCTTCACTTCGCCCTCGGGCGCGCGGCAGTTCTGAACCACGCAGACGAGGTACTTGCGGGGCTTCAGAAGTCGGGCGCAGGAGTCGAAGACGCGGCCCAGAGACTCGATGAAGTCCTCGTAGGACTCCACGTTCCCCAGGTCCTCCTCGGCGTTGCTATAGTGCGTGTCGAGTCCGCGTCGGGCTCGCCGCTTCTGGGCTGACAAGACTCCGCCGCGACTGGTGTGCAGCATGTTCCAGTAGGGCGGCGAGGTGATAACGAAGTCAAATCGCGGCAGGCCGTGCGAGTGGTTCTCGGGACCGGAGCCCTGATGCCAGAAGTCCGGGGTCGCGATCTGCCGGGAGTCGCCCTCGATGACGCGCACTCGGTGATCAGGGCTCAGGGCCTGGAGGCGTGCAGCAGTGACCCGGGCATACTTGGGCGACAACTCGACGCCGACACCGCGGCGACCCGTCTCCAGGCAACTGACGAGCGTCGCACCGCTCCCGCAGAAGGGGTCGAGCACCCAGCCGTCATGCTGGGTGAAGAACTCCAGGAACTGCGCGACCATCTCTTCCGGGAAACGCGCGGGATGGAACTCGGTGTCCCGGTTGCGGCGGTAGCGTCGCGAGTCACATACGAACCAGGACTTGGTGGCTTTGATCCACTCTCTGCCGGTGAGGTCGTTGAGGTCGCCACGATTCGGCGGCGACGGGGCCGACTCTGCGGGCTGTGGTTTTGGGGTGGTCGGCTCAAACATGGGAAGAGCCAGGGCGCCGGGCGGCGACGGGACTAACTCTGCAGGTTGTGGTTTTGGAGTGGTCGGTTTGGGCATCGGGAGCGTCAGGACCTCGGCGAGCGACTGGAGACGGTGAGTACACCTCGGCTCTCGGGATTGTAGACGCAGCAGGCAGTTGTGGCAAGGGGCGGCCCAACGTCACCTCACCCTTGCCTGCGCTCCTCACGGCAGAGAGGCGAAACGGCAAGGGCAACGGCACCTCACCCCGGCCTTCGGCCTCCCCTCAATGAAATGGCCTGTCAAGAGGGCGGGGCGAGCGGGTGTGTCCCTAGCCGTGAGACGTGCGTCCATCGCCGTTGGCCATGTGTATACATGGCCACGGATTTGCGGTTACGCCTTTGGCGGC
>JBDKVB010000052.1 GCA_039679385.1 Armatimonadia bacterium
CCAAACCGTGAGGGCTGGTGGAAGCCGCGCAAGGTGGCCGACCAGCAGGAAGCCTCCCGGTGCGGAACCTCACTGCGGCACAGATTCAGACGGGCGGGACGCCCCGGCTCAAGGCCCACCTGCTGCAGAGGAATCGAGGCGGTCGCCGTCCAGGCACCCTCGCGTCGGCCGGTGGTCACGCGGAAGTCGCACTTCCAGCCGAGGTCTTTGCCCTCGCCTGTACACTTCTCGTCCGCGACCGTCCCGGCCGAGTTGAAGGCGAGATGGTAGTAGGTGTTCGGGTCAGCACCGCCGATGAACACCTCGATACAGTCATCCGACCACACCGCACCATCCCGTGCAGAAGCACTCCGCTGGATACGGTCGAGACGGTCCTCCCGGCACACCACACCCAGGTACAGGCGCTCGGCGTCGTGACCCAGTCGCACCTGCGTCTGCTGAGTCGGCGCGGCTGTGCCGTCCAGCATCACGAAGGCCCCAAGGACAGCCGCCTGCTGCCAGATCGGGTCTGCAAGAGTCCCATCCAGCGCCGGAGCTGACGGCATCCCTGGTATCAGCACAAAGGGCAAGTCGTCGGCTCCCGCCAGGGACACGGCGAACACAAGGGCAGTCACGGCGAGCACACGGCGCATCGGCAGTTCCTCCCTGCGGTGAAGGTCGGGACACGTTCACCTGTCGGCACCCGTCTCAAGACCGGAGGAGCTTCGCCCTCCTGCTCTCACACGGGCGGAGCGCTAAGCATCGGGCTCCAGCAGACTGCGCCAGAGGTCCAGGCTCTCCTTGGCTCGCGGCTTGTCCTCGGCAGGGCTGGCGCCATGGAAGCTCGGAGCGATCTCGATAGTCGAGACGCCGTCGAAGCCCTTCTCACGCAGCGCTGCAGCATAGGTGGCGAAGTCGCCGGTGCCGAAGCCCAGGTGAGCGTGACTGTCGCGGTCGCCGCAGTTGTCGTGGACATGCACTTCGATGATCGGCAGCGGAGTACGACGCAGGTACTCAACCGGACCGTGAGCCTCGAAGTAGGGCGCCCGCTTGAGGCGCAGGTTGAGGTGCCCCAGGTCGATCAGCATCCCGTATCCGGGGCGCTCCAGCAGCGGCGCCAGGTCGTCGCGATAGCAGTCCAGGGCCTGCATGTCCAGCGGGAAGTCCTCCACACCGTACCGCGCACCAAGGGGCTCCACCAAGTCGCCCACCTGCTGCAGAAGCTCAACCATGCAGGCTGTGTCGTAGTGTCGCCCGCAGGAGTCCTCCAGCATCGCGGCGTCGAAGGTCTGACACAGAAGGTCAGGACCAAACAGATCGGCCAGTCGCCGGGCATCCTCTGCCGTCACCTCGAAGTTGCCGTGAAGGGTGGCCTTGAGCCCAAGGCTGCGGACAGTCGCCGCAGCCTCTTGCCCCGCCGCGGGATTGGGCAGCAGTTGCCCGGGTAGAAAGGAGATCGTGTCGAAACCGAAGCCCGCAAACTCCGCGATCAGGTCCGGCAGGCGTACGCCCTTTTCCATGAAGTTCCAGATTGCGATTCCGTAGCGCATTCAGCGCACCTCCAGCTTCCGAGCAGCACAAGTCCGCGCTCCTTCTCCCTGGGTCGACAAAGCCCTTCCTGGCTCGGCGATCTCTGCCCCGGCAGGAGAAGACGACTGTACAGGGAAAGGTTGCTCTGCCTGAGAACGCAGGCGATGCTGACAGCTCCCTGGGAAAGGTCCGTCCATCATGCGCCTACCACTTCTCGTATCCGCTCTGTTGTGTCTGGCAACCCTCGGTGCCCTTCAGGCCGACGAGGTGTTCACCTACGACTTCGAGCAGGGCACCGACCTTGCTGCCTACCCCGACCTCGTGGTCGACAAGACGGCCACCCTTGAGATCGTCCCCGGCGGTCCACAGGGACAGGGACATTGCATCAAGGTCGCTAACACCGCTGCGGCGAGGTACTGCCAACTGACAATCAAGCGGCCCATGAAGGTGGAGCACAACCTGCTGCTGTCCTTCGACCACCGGGAGCAGATCGTCGACGGCAAGCCCCAGTACCTGGGCGTCATCTTCAACCAGGGCAGCAGTCAGTGGTACTCCAGCGACACCTTCAGCGATCAGTGGCGGCATGTGGAGATCGTGGTCGGCACCATGGACTCGCCCACGAACAGCACGCTGGCACTCGGGCAGGTCTTCGACCGGCTGAACCTGTACGGACGGGCCGCCAACGAGGATGAGGGGCAGATGACGGTGTGGCTGGACAACCTCAAGCTGGAGACCCGCGCCGGAGCCGGCAGAATCAGTGATGGCGGGCGCATCTCCTACTCGAATCCACCCTTCTTCAACTGGCCGCGTGGAGCGGGCCGCAGTCGCCTGGAGTACTCCCAGGAGGCTACCTTCCCACCAGACAAGACCCTCACCGTCGAGACCACCTCGAACTTCTACATGCCACCTCAGCCGCTGACGCCGGGCGTCTGGTACTGGCGTGTGCTGCGGAAGACTGAGCTTGCCGATAGCTGGAGCGACACCCGGCCCATGACCATCCTGCCGGAGTCACACCGGTTCACGACGCCACCCGTTCCGGCCGAGGAGATCGGCAAGCGGGCACACCCGCGCCTTATCTTCGCCAAGCCGGCCGACGACCAGCTCAAGCCGTCTTTGATCGCCCGGGCCAAGGGCTACTTTGCCCAGGGCGTGCCCGAGGATCCTCCGGTGTACGCGCCGGGCAATCCCGACTGGCCGACCTGGATCGACTGGTACGGCAAGGTGCATGGCGGAATCACCAGCGCAACCGGCGTGCGGCTCCAGCGGATGGCTGAGCTCTACGTGCAGACGCGGGACCCGCAGGTCCGCGACTGGCTCAAGCAGATGGTCTTCAAGGCCGCGACCTGGAAGCCCGAGGGCGGCAGCTCCATGCAGGCCGGCGACATCGGCGCACAGCACTTCCTGCGCGGTCTGAACTGGGCCTACGACGCGCTCTACGGCGACCTGACCGAACCGGAGAGAGTGCAACTGCGGCAGGTCATGATCGCCCGCGGTGACCAGTTCTGGCGTTCGCTGAACCCCTTCAAGACCGGACAGCGGGAGTACAACAATCATGCCTGGCTGTGCTCGCTGGCACTCGGCGAGACCGGTCTGGTGCTCTTGGGCGAAGACCCGCAGGTCGCCGACTGGGCTGAGTACGTCCGCGAGTTGTACGTGGGTCTGTTCCTCTGCGGGCTCGGCTGGCAGGGCGACAACAACGAGGGTATCGCCTACTGGGGCTATGGTCTGAGCTTCGTCATCTCCTACGCGGACATGATGAAGGCCGTCTGCGACATCGACCTGTTCCAGCAGCCGTGGCTGTTCCAGACCGGGCGATTCCCGCTCTACACCGTGCCGCCCGGCGCCTGGGCAGTCTCCTTCGCCGATACCGGGAAGCCGAA
>JBDKVB010000053.1 GCA_039679385.1 Armatimonadia bacterium
CGGAGGGCTGCAGCTAGAGGGTCAGCGGCTCGAGACTGACCTCTGACACCAGGCCCTCGACTTGAGCGAGGGTGGCAAAGCCGGCACCGAAGGTGGCTGCGCAGGCAGTTCCGGCGGCCACGGCCCAACGCACGCAATCCTCCAGAGACCGCCCCTGATGCATGGCGGCAGCAAAACCTGCGACCATCGCGTCGCCACTCCCGACCGCGCTGACCTCCTCAATCTGGGGTGCCCGAGCCCACCCTTCACCGTGGTCGCGTGTGGTGACTAGCGCACCATCGGCGCCGAGCGAGCAGAGGACCACTCGCACACCGCGGGCCAGGAGGTCGCGAGAGGCCTTCAGGACGCCCTCCGGCACGGACAACTCGTGACCGCAGAGCGTGCTGAGTTCGTCAAGATTCGGCTTGAGAACAGTTGGACCTGCATCGATGGACTGGCGCAGCAGCTCGTCGTGGGCGTCAAGGATCACAGGAACGCGGGCCTCGCGAGCCAGCAGGATGAGCTCACTGTAAAGGTCAAAGGGTACGCCGCGGGGTGCACTGCCGGAGATCACCGCGAGGCTGGACCGCTGCATCAGGGCCTGCCACTTGCGGCCGAGTTGGTCGATCTCCGTGGGCGTCACCAGCGGGCCGACCTCATCGAGACGGGTCCCGGTGCCTCGGACCGTGTCGAGGATGTTGAGGCAGAGGCGTGAGTCCTCGGCAATCCGCACCAGGTCGGGCACGATTCCCTCGCGCCGCAGGTAGGTGGCGATGTACTGCGCCGGAGCCCCACCTGCGAAGCCCGTCAGGATGACCTCGGCGTCGAGGGCCCGGAGTACGCGGGCTACGTTGACGCCCTTGCCCCCGGGCGCCGTGCGGACTCTCCTGGGATGGTGAAAGCCTCCGATCTGGAAGCCCTCGACCTCGAAGGTCTTGTCGATCCCCGTGTTGGCGCACAGAACCGTGATCACTTGGCGACACCGTCGCTGGCCCTGCGGCTCAGGGCCCGATGATACGTGCCCGGTCAGGTTCGCTGCACTTCTGAATCAAAAAGGGGCCGCTTCGTAGGAAGCGGCCCCTCAGGTGCTCGGACTACTGGCTTGCGAGCCAGTCCTTGATGCGTCCCAGGGCCATCTCGATGTTCTCGACGGAGTTGGCGTAGCTGAGACGGAGATACCCGTCACCGTACTTGCCGAAGGAGGTCCCGGCGAGGCAGGCCACGCCCGCTTCGTCGAGGAGCTTGGTCTCGAGTTCCTTGGAGCCGAACCCGGTGCCGGTGATGTTCGGGAAGACGTAGAAGGCACCCTTGGGTCGGAGGCAACTGATGCCGGGGATGGCATTCAGGCCGTCAACGATGACGTCGCGGCGGCGCTTGAACTCCGCAACCATCTTCTCGGACTCGTCGAAGGGCCCCTTGAGCGCTGCAATCCCGGCCCGCTGGGTGAAAGCGGAGACGCAGGAGGTGCAGTTGGTCTGCAGCTTGGCGAGCTGCTCCGCCAGGGCCACCGGGGTTGCGCCCCAGCCGAGACGCCAGCCGGTCATGGCGAACATCTTGGAGAAGCAGTCCAGAAGGATGGTGCGCTCCTGCATGCCGGGCAGTGCGGCGATGCTGTGGTGAGTGCCCTCGTAGAGGACGCGCTCGTAGGGCTCGTCGCTCATGATCCACAGGTCGTTGTCGATGGCGAGCTGGGCAATGCGCTCCAGGTCGGACATCTCAAGCACGCCGCCGGTGGGGTTCTGCGGCGAGTTGATGATGATCATGCTCGTCTTCGGGGTGATCAGGGAAGCCAGTTCATCGACGTCGAAGCGGAAGTCGTTCTTCTCGCGCAGCGGGCACGGCACCGGGGTCGCGCCCACGAAGTTGATCATGGACTCGTAGATGGGGAAGCCGGGGTTCGGGTAGATGACCTCGTCGCCCTCATCGACGCAGGCGGTGATTCCCCAGTAGATGATCGGCTTCGCGCCGAAGACGACGGTGATGTTCTCGGCCTTGTAGTTGGTGCCGCGGCCACGGTTCAGGTGCCAGGCGACGGTCTCGCGGAACTCCGGGTCGCCGGCGCTGGGTCCGTAGTGGGTGAAGCCGGAGTTGAGAGCGTCGCAGGCGGCGTCAATGATGTGCTTGGGGGTGTCGAAGTCCGGCTCGCCGATCTCGAGGTGGACGACGTGCTTGCCCTGTGCCTCGAGTTGCTTGGCCCTTGCCAGTACGGAGAAGGCGGTCTCTGTTCCCAGACGCTGCATGCGCTTTGCGATCTTCATTTTGTAGTGTCCTCCCAGGGGATATGGTTTGACTCAGGTAGAGAAAGGGGCTCTGCCACAGCGGTCAGGTCGTTCGGCCTCGGCTGTGGCGTTGACTTGCGCTCACCACCGGCGCCCTTCTGGAAGGCCGGTCCGTGGCATCCACGGTAGGGCCAGGCGCCTCCTACACACGGTCCGCCCGGGCCGTTAGTGCCCGGGCCGCGTAGAGCCACCCTGGGTAACTCCTGTAACAAAATGGCACACACGTCGTGGATGCATGAGCTTGGTCCCTGCAGCCTCCAGCAGGTATGAAACACGCGACTGACGCCGCTGGGCGGTATCGGTCGCGTGGAAGGCTGCAATTCTGTGTCGAGATTGGGTGCGCCCTTAGAGTACCACGATAGGACGAAAGAGGCAAGCCCCGGCCCGGCTTTGGGTGTGCTGCAGCAGCGTCCGACAGGCGGCAGCGCTCACTTCGGCGGCGCCAGCTCGACCTCTAGGTCATCCACCCAGAGGCACAGCTCGCCGCCCTCCGGGCTGGCTGTCACATCTACCTCCAGTACGATCTCCAGAGGCGGGCAATCCTGAACATGGTTGCCGTCTCCCTGCGAGATGGGCTGTGGCGGCGTCGCCTCCAGGTCCCAGGCGATCTGCTTCCAGCCGCTCCACGTCATTGCCCCGGCCGGAGCGTAGAAGCACTCGCCGCCGGCGTCCCGTACTCGGAGCCGGTAGGCTCTGCCGCTTCCGTCGCCGTACAGCCAGAACCGAACCGCCTGCACCGGCCGTCCGTAGGGCATCTTCAGGCTGAAGAGCTTGATCATGTACTGCGACGGGGGAGAGGGCGGAAGCTTCACGGTCAGTTTCGCGGCCGACTTGCCCAGGTGGGCCTGCTCGGTGGATAGCTCGGAGACGCCCTGCACCGGCATGCCCGCCTGGTTCGTCTCGGGCACGGGGTAGACGAGGCTCCAGGGGTTGGCCCGCTCGAAGTCATAGCAGAGCAGCTCGCGGCCCTTCGCGGTGATGGACCTGGCATTGGGCTCCACTGCCGCCAGGCCCTCCAGACCGCCTCGGATCTCGAGGCCGATGTCCGGCCCACCATAGCCCTTGGCGAAGGCTGTGCTACGAGCGGCCGACCCCGCGACAGGACGACGGGGCGTCCCCGCGTACTGCACCTTCTGTACCGAGGAACTGCGGTCGTTGCCCGTCTCCTGTTGGTAGGCGGCAAAGGCCTCCGGCTCGAACGCCTTGCCCGCGACGCTGAACCGGCCGGGGAAGTAGACATTCCGGTCGGCGACGTAGCTGCCCTCGGAAGAGACCGTCGTGCGGTCGGCAGAGAGGATTGAGTTGACTACGAAGGCCTTCCCCGCAGGGGCGACAGTGAGGGCGGTGCTGCCACCCTCGAGAGCGCAATGCTCCATGACGAGTGCGGAGTCGCGACCGACGGAGAGCCCGACCTCGTCGCCCTGAGACTGCACCGTGACGTTCCGCAGGTTGGTGAGACTAGCGCTCAGCGGATGGCTTTGAGCCTGGGGGAAGTCGGCCAGCGGTCCACCCCGGGTGAGAGCGATGTTGACGGGGCTGCCGCTCACTCGGCAGTCGGTGAAGGAGTGAACACCGCCCTCGATCAGGATGCCGCGGTAGACGTTATTCTCGATGGTGACGTCTGCGTAGTGCGTCCGGCAGAGGTTGACGTCGGCGATCCCGTGCCAGAAGTTGTGTGCGAGGTAGGCGCCCCTCACGTAGCACTCGCAGTTCTCGTGAGCGCTGAAGCCCTCGTCGCCATTCCAGACGCCCCGGATGTTCTCGAACCATACGGGAGCGCTGCCGGAGTGGATGTTGAACCCGTCGTTCCAGAAGTGCTCGCAGGTCAGGTTGCGGACCACGATGAACCCCGGCCCAGCTACTGCGAAGCCGCAGTCCCGGGTGGCGGTCAGCTCCAGATCGTAGTCCTGGACTGACTTCCCCGGCGCCGGGCGGAAGTAGAAGAGACCCTTGTCCCAGAACCACTGCTCGGGCTGCAGCTTATCTACCGCGCTTGCCTTCGAGTAGCGCACCTCGGGGCCATAGACGAACTTCACCTCGGACGCCTGAGGCAGCACGAAGGCGTCGCCTCTTGCTTCCCAGCCGGTCTTGGGTGCGGGATCTGCGCCACAGAGGGTGGCTCCGTTCCCCTCGATGACCAGCGGCTGACCGGGCAGGCCACCGACCGTCACCCGCAGGCACTCACGATAGGGATGGTCCATCTTGGCGAGCGAGAGCGTGTCTCCAGGGCGCAGGGAACGTAGTGCCCGGCCAATTGTGTTGAAGGGAAGGGTTGTGCCGTCGGCCTGGTCGTTACCGTTGACGCCGTCGACGTAGATCGTTGCCGACCAGACGCCGGTGCTCAGTAGCCAGAGGAGTCCGGCAACAGGGAGCCACAGGGCTCTTTGGGGCTTCATCGTGGGTCACCGCCTGCGGGTTGGGCTCATCCTGAGTGATGGAAGCAGGTCCTTCCCTGCCGGAGGACCAATTCCTGCCTGCAAGCCTGTGTACTGGTGTCCTTGTTCGAGGTTGGTATAATACGGTCGGGTTCGCCCTGAGTATCGTGTTGGAGGTGTTGTGTCATCAAGCGCAAAGTGGGTGTAGTGGGCTCCGCTGGTGGCGAGATCTCTGCTGAGGCACTGGCACTCGCGACCGAGTTGGGCCGTGAGATCGCTCGCAGGGACTGCATTGTCATCACAGGAGCCTGTCCGGGATTGCCCCATGCGGCTGTGCTCGGGGCCAAGGAGCTTGGAGCATTGGCCATTGGCATATCGCCTGCGCTCTGTCTCGAGCAGCATCGCACGGTGTATGCCTCGCCCTACGAGGAGTATGACGCCATCATCTACACCGGCAGTGGCCTGATGGGTCGTGAGGTGGACGTGGTGCGCAGCGCCGACATCATTGTGATCGTCGGTGGGCGCTCCGGCACCCTGGGCGAGTTCTCCATCGCCTACGATGACGGCAATGTCATCGGCGTCCTGCGGGGGACGGGTGGCATCGCCGACCACATGCATGAGATCATCCCCCTGATCCGCAAGAACACGGGAAGTCAGATCTTCTACTCGGACGATCCGAAGGAGTTGCTGGACCTCTGCTTCGCTTGCCATGACCAATGGATCGCCGAGGGCCGGGGTTACGCGATCAACGAGTTCCGCAGAGACTGGAAGTAGCCGATAGCCTGCCGCACTGGAGATGCTAATCGCATGCGCCTTCGCTTTCTGGGTGCCGCACGGACGGTGACAGGTTCACAGTACCTGCTGCAGTTGCCGAGCTTCTCGGCGCTGGTTGACTGCGGTATGTATCAGGGCCATGACGCAGTGCTGGCCGAGAACGCTCGTCGGTTCTCCTTCGATCCCGCAAAGCTTGACTTCGTGCTGCTGACCCATGCGCACATCGACCACTGCGGGCTTCTGCCGAGGCTGTGGAAGCTGGGATTCCGGGGCCGCATCTACTGCACCTCGGCCACCCGGGACCTGTGCGAAGTGATGCTCGCAGACAGCGCGAAGATTCAGGAAGAAGACGCGGTCTGGGAGATGCGCAAGTGGCGCAGAGGGCAGCAGGCGACGCCACCACCGGCACCACTGTACACGGTGGAGGATGCTGCGGCGGTCATGGAGCACTTCGTGCCCGTCGAGTACGACGCCGATGTGAAGGTGAACAACGATCTCTCCTGCCGCTGGGTCGATGCGGGGCACATTCTCGGTGCTGCCTCGCTGGAGGTGTGGGTGAGTCAGGACGGCGTGCGCCGCAAGATCGCCTTCTCCGGAGATCTGGGCACACCCGGACGACCAATCCTGCGCGATCCGACCTTCATCGACAGCGCGGATTTCGTAGTCATCGAGTCTACCTATGGCAACCGCGCGCATCCGCCCGAGGAGGAAGTTCAGCGCAAGCTGACGGACGCTATCACCCGCACCGTGCGCGCCGGCGGCCATGTCATCGTTCCTGCCTTTGCCGTTGGACGTACCCAGGATCTCTTGTACCGTCTCGATAGGCTGCTGGAAGCGGGCAAGATTCCGAAGGTTCCCGTGTTCGTCGATAGCCCCCTGGCCAGCCGGGCGACGAAGGTCTTTGAGCGGCATCATGAGTGCTATGATGCCGATGCCCTGCGCATGCTGGCCTCAGGGGACAACCCGATCCGATTCCCGTTGCTGCGGTTCACGGAGTCCGTCGCCGAGTCGCAGGCACTGAACGAGCTCAAGAGTCCTGCCATCATCATCTCGGCCAGCGGGATGTGCAATGCGGGCCGTGTGCGGCACCATCTGCACCACCACATCGAGCACGGCAACGACACGGTGCTCTTCGTCGGCTTCCAGGCTCAGGGCACGCTCGGGCGCTTCATCGTCGAAGGCGCTCAGATGGTGAAGCTGTTCGGGCGCACGCACCGAGTTCGAGCACGCATCGTGTCTATTCGCGGACTGTCGGCGCATGCCGATCAGAAGGAACTGATGAACTGGTCGCGACACTTCAACGGTACGCGCACCTTTTTCGTGACGCATGGGGAGGAGGAAGCGGCGCTGAGCTTCGCGAAGTTACTGAGCGCGGAGCCCAACCGGAAGGTATGTGTGCCCACTCTCGGGGAGGAAGTGAACCTCCTCGACGAGGCTGCGCTGGACCGGGCACGAGAGCTGACCGCAGCGGAACTGGCCCGGTTTGTGCCGCCTGCTGAAAAGCCGCGCCAGCCGACGGTCGAGCCGGAGGAGGTCTGACGCCGGACTCGTGCACTATCGCTGTAGACGTGGCACTTTCCCGCCGACCCTACTTCCGACGGTGGATCGCGTGAAGAAGCTTATCGTCCAGATCCCGTGTCTCAACGAAGAGCAGGCAATCGGCGCTGCCATCGCCGCGATTCCTCGTCAGGTTCCGGGCTTCGATACCGTTGAGGTTCTGGTTGTCGATGACGGCAGCACAGACCGGACGGTCGAGGTCGCTCGCCAGGCAGGCGCCGATCACATCGTCCAACTCCCGCGTCACCAGGGCCTGGCTGCGGCGTTCCTTGCCGGACTCGAGGCCTCGGTGCGAGCCGGTGCGGATGCCATCGTCCACACTGACGCCGACAACCAGTATGACGCGAAGTGCATCCCGGATCTGGTGCGTCCGATCTGTGAGGGGACTGCCGACCTGGTGGTCGGGGTTCGGCCGATTGACCAGATCCCCGAGTTCTCGTGGCTCAAGAAGCGTCTGCAGCGTCTTGGAAGCTGGGTAGTGCGCAAGTGCTCGGCCACGGAGGTGGCCGATGTAACCAGCGGCTTCCGTGCCTACAGCCGCGATGCCGCCCTGCGTCTGACGGTGGTCTCGGAGTTCACCTACACACACGAGACGCTGATCCAGGCCGGCCGGTCAGGGATGGCCGTGACGCAAATCCCGGTGCGCGTGAACGCCGGCACACGACCCTCGCGGCTATTCCGCAGCATCCCGGAGTACCTGCGGCGGTCGCTGGTGACGATTCTGCGCGTCTATGCCATCTACCAGCCTTTCCGGCTTTTCGCAGGCATTGGAGGGGTTCTGGCCCTTACCGGTCTGCTGTTGTGCGCGCGCTATGCCTGGTTCGTGAGCCTCGGGGAGGGTAGAGGCCACGTTCAGTCGGTGATCGTGGCCGGCATGCTTGTCACCCTGGGCTTCCAGAGCGCCGTTCTCGGGCTGCTGGCAGAGCTCATCGGCGTGAACCGCAAGCTCGTCCAGGAAGCTCTGTATCGCGTTCGAAAAATGGAGATGAAGGGGGCGTCCCGGGAGGAGTAGACAGGCCGCACGTCGGCCGCTATCCTGAGGGTCCGCCATCATCTTCTTGCCACTGGGAGGTCCTGCGCCCCTATGGGTCTTGCTGCTGATTTCATGGCCGCGCTGAAGGAACGCACTGGCTGGGTGGACGAGCTGCTGCTCGCACCCGAGGGCTTCGAGCGCGTCCGTCCCGAGCACCTGCGGCGATTGGTCGCCGCGTACCTGGAGCGAGGCGGAAAGCGCCTGCGCCCTGCGGTTCTGCTGTTCTGCTGTGGAGCCGTCGGTGGCGATGAGAAGAGTGTTCTTCCCGCAGCGGCGGCGCTGGAGCTCTTCCACACCTGGACGCTGGTGCATGACGATATCATTGACCACGATGACCTGCGCCGGGGCGGCCCGACCGGCCATGTTCTGGGTGCTCAACTGGCCGCTGCAGACTGGGGTCTAGGCCGCCCGCAGGCTGAGGACTACGGCGCGAGTCTCGCCATCCTCGCCGGGGATGTCCAGCACGGCATGTGCGTGGACATGTTCCTGCGCTGCACGGACACGCCTGCGGACCTGCTGCTCAAGCTCGTGTCCGACCTGGAGCTGAAGGTGGTGTCGGGGCTGGTCGAGGGTGAGACCCTGGACGTGCAACTCGAACAGCGCCCCATCCCGGAGGTCGAGCTCAGCGAAGTCCTGCGAATGCTGTACCTGAAGACGGGCGTGCTATATGAGTTCGCGGGCAAGGCAGGGGCGATGCTGGGGCTGAAGACCACCGACGAAGACCACCCCCTTGTGGAGGCGGCCCGGACCTTCTGTGCAAGCTGCGGCACAGCCTTCCAACTGCAGGACGATGTCCTGGGTGTGACCGGCGACGAGAAGAAGCTGGGCAAGCCGGTCGGCAGTGACATCCTGGAGGGCAAGCGAACGCCGGTGCTGCTGACGGCCTTCGAGCGTGCCGACGCGAAGCAGCGTCAGGCCCTGCTGCAGGTCGTCGGTCACGCAACGTCCACTCCGGAGCAGGTGGCCGACACCACACGTCTCATCGTCGAGCTCGGGGCTGTCGAGGCCGTTGCCGACATGGCCCGAGATCACATCGACCGCGCCTACCAGAGCCTGAGGCTGCTGCCGGAGACACCGTACCGGCACTGGCTGGAAGGCTGGGCGAACTTCATGGTTGACCGCGAGTTCTGATCACGCATCCTTCGTCTGTCCACAAACCGTCTGCCCGAGAGGTCAAGCGACCGATGTCCGTCACCCGCCTTGAGCACGCGACCTTGCTGCCGATGACACCCGGCTCCTCACCCATCACCGACGGTACACTCCAGTGGACAGACAGCACGCTCACCTACGTGGGGCCCGATTCAACGGCGCCCGCGGAGCCGGCTGACGAGGTGATCGACGGCAGCGGCTGCGTGGCCCTTCCGGGGCTGATCAACTCCCACACCCATTTGGCGATGACGCTTTTCCGCGGCTTCGCGGACGACATGCCGCTGAAGCCGTGGCTGGAGGAGAAGATCTGGCCGACGGAGGCCAAGCTGGTAGCTGAGGATGTGTACTGGGGAACACGGCTAGGGGTACTGGAGTTGCTGCGTGGTGGCTGCACCTGCTTCAACGACATGTACCACTACTACCCGGAGGCCACGCAGGCCGCCGTCGACGGTGGCATCCGGGCCTGCCCGTCCGGCGTGTTGCTGGGCTTCCTCAGGGACGATGGCGACGTGGTCGCGAAGGCCGTTGACTTCGCCAGGGCCATACGAGCCGAGCACGGTGCGACGGTCCACCCGATGCTGGGGCCGCACGCGCCCTACACCTGCCCTAAGGAACTCCTGCAGGCAGTTGCGCAGGCCGCCGGCGAGAATGACCTCCCGGTGCACATCCATGTGGCCGAGACACAGCACGAGGTGCAGGAGTCGCTGGCCGCCACCGGGGCCACGCCGATCCAGTACCTCGAGCGGATCGGGCTGCTGGAGTGCCGAACCGTGGCTGCCCACTGCGTTTGGCTTGATGACCGGGATATTGACCTTGTGGTGGAGCGTCAGGTTGGCGTGGCGCACTGCCCGGCGAGTAATATGAAGCTGGCCAGCGGGTTCGCCAGGGCGCCGGAACTGCTCGCGGCGGGAGCCGTAGTCGGTCTGGGCACAGACGGCGCGGCCTCGAACAACAAGCTTGACCTGTTCAATGAGATGTACCTGGCCGCGACCGTCCACAAGGTCCGCGGAGGCGACCCCACGCTGGTGAAGGCCGGCGATGCGCTGACGATGGCGACCCGGAACGGTGCTCGCGCGCTCGCGATTGATGACCTGGTGGGGACTCTTGAGGCGGGGAAGCGGGCCGACCTGTGCCTGGTGGATCTGAGCAGCCCGCGCCTTCAGCCGGTGCACAACGTGGCTTCGCACATGGTCTATGCGGCTGAGGCCTCGGACGTGAGGATGACCGTCGTCAACGGTCGCATCGTCATGCGGGATGGGCAGTTCCCGGGCCAGGATGCCTGCGAAGTCTACGAGCAGTGTCGCGAACGAGCCCGCCGGCTTTGCGGCAACTGACCGCCGGGCCCTCTGTCGATCTCTGCAGTTCCCCTGTTCAGGCGCCGGGTTTTCCGGCGACCCTCACGTTTTTGCCCAGTTCCCGGAGTAGGGCCTCGGCCGTCGCCATGTCCCGCACCTGCGTCAGCAGTGCGACGTAGTTGGACTGGCGCATGACGTAAGTCCGCCCCAGACGCTGGTCGCGGACCGAGAAGGCGGCATCACCCAGGGCGCCGACTGCCGTGGGTGCCCCGGCCGTTGCTGTGAAGGCCTGCAGGGCAGCGTACACCCTTGCGGCAGCGGCCTGATCCGCCGTTTCGAAGAGGGCCAGTTGCATGCTGACCTCAAGGCTGCGGTCTGGGAGCCGGCGTCCGTAACTGGCCAGCAGCGCATTGCTAAGGGACGCCTGCCCCAAGACGTTTCGGCGCTGGAACTTCATGGACTCCATTACCAGGTCGCGCGTTGGCAGGAGCTTGAAACTGGAAGGTGGGGAAGGGGCTGCGGGCAGCTTCGCCGTGATCGCCTGGGCCAGCTCCAGCACAGCCGGTCGTGCGGTGTCCTTGAGTGTGGCGGGAACGATTCGCAGGTAGACGGTCCCGCGCCAGAGGTGCAACTGGTTCGCACGCCAGAACACTGAGAGACTGGTCTGGCCCGGAAGAGGGATGATGTCGGGCGTCAGGTTCGGGTCACGATCCTGGGAGAAGGCACCGAAGGCGTCGAGAGGCGTGTCGTAGCAGTAGAAGTCGGCCGCCAGGGTGGTCCCGGTGCGCTTGTCCGTGAAGACCGAAGCAACCGCCCACTGGAAGTTGTAGGCGAAGTGCCGGTCGGCCTCGCCGTCGATGTACTCCCCGAGGTTCTGCTGGGTGTAAGTCGGAAGGTCGGGCTTTAGCGTAAAGGAGACCAACTCGGCCGCGGCCTGGCGCAGAAGTGCGTTCGCCGCCGCAGGAGTGGGCCAGTCCTGTGCCCATGCGTGACCGGCGACAAGCAGGCACAAACACAGGCCTGCCAGGTTTGCCTGGAGTAGCCTCATCCCGACTCATCTCCTCGACCCGTCACGAGCTTACGATGCTCCGCAGTTGCTAGGGCTCGTCGATATGCTGCTGCGGCAGGTGCTGCTCAGACCACACCAGCAGCCGTGACATAGCCAGGCAGACCTGCCACCTGGGCATGGGCTTGTCGAGATGCATCTTGCCGTCCGGGTACCCGATCATCAGGTCCTCGGCCCGGAGCACCTCAGCGGCCTGGGTGTAGAGGTATTCCATATCGCTCATCGGGTGGCGCAGGTATCCTTCGCCCTTGACCGCGCGGAAGAGGTTAGTGAACATCCACGCAAACTGCGCCCGCGTCAGCGGCTTGTCCCCACAGAAACGCGTATCCGGCGGGCCGGGGTAGATTCCGCTGGCCACCAGGACGCGGGTCGCGTCCTCGGCCCAGTGTTGCCAGGGCACGTCGGGTGGCCGGCGCTCCTCGACCGGTAGCGGAAGGTGGAAGAACCACACGAGCCGGCTCACCACTGCAGCCCACTCGTAGCGGGTGCAGGTCTGTTCGGGCCGGACGTTGAAGTCCTCATAGCCGACGATGAGCCGGCGCACCATCTCGTTCGTCATTGCCTCAGTGTACAGCGGCCGCCAGGCCGGTTCCGGCCAGTCGGGGTCCTGTGCCTGGCAAACCACCGGCACAAGGAGCAGAAGCACAAGTAGCGTCGCCCAGACGCGCATGAGTGTGCCCTCCCAGGTTGCGATGATAGCTGCGACATGCGTACTGGATTATAATGCCCCGCGGCGCGGCATGCAAACCTATTTGTGTACATTCACGGGCGAAGCACTACACGAATCGCCCCGGTCTTGAGCCAAGGTTGCGCCTCGCGGTCGGTGATGAAGTCGCCCTCATCTGGCGCGAAGGACCAGATAGAGCCCCCAGCCGCCGAAGATCACGTTCTGAGCCCAGGCGGCAACGGCGGGCGGCAGGTCACCGACAAGCCCGAAGGCGAGACCCCACGAACGGACGCCATTGTAGAGGAACACGATCAGGATCGACAGGACGATCCCCACGAAGCTGCCCAGGTGTGCGTAGCGCATCCCCAGGGGAGCGGCCACCAGCACAAAGATCAGGCACGCCAGCGGAATCGAGTACTTGAACTGCATGCGCACCTTGAGCCGCTGGGCGTCAATGCCTCCGGTTTCGAGGACCACGGACGCCTGCTCCAGTTCACGAGCGCTCATCTCGAACTCGCTGCGTTGGTCGAGGTAGTAGTCCTGCAGCGCCGCCCAGAGGCTGACCTCCTGCGTCGCGAACCGCCGGGGCTTGCCGACGGGCGCGCCGTCGGGTCCGAAGCTCAGGACCACGCCCTCGCAGAGGACCCAGCTCTTGCCCCGCAGCTCGGCCCACTTGGCCGCCGTCAGCGTCCGGAGCTGACCGTCCTCTGCGTTGGACATCACCAACACGTCGTCGAGTCGGTTCGTCTTCTCGTCCATGTGTCCGACGTAGAAGATGCGGCCGTCCTTGTCGCGGAAGGCCTGGTCGTTTCGCGGGCGCAGGACCGGCTGAGAGTTGGTCATCTGCAGGAAGGCGCGTGTCGAGCGCTGATTGGCACCGGGGACGACGTACTCCTCGATGCAGAAGGAGGCAACTGAGCCCAGAACGCCCACTGCGATGAAGGGCACCCACAGGCGTCGCAGGCTCGTGCCACTGGCTCGCACAGCAGTGGCCTCACCGTTGCGAGTGATGGCCGTCGAGACCATAGCCACACCGACGAGAACGCCAACGGGCAGTGACCAGGAGACTGCTCGAGGCAAGCTGTAGAGGAGGTACTGGGCAATCAGGGAAACAGGCACTGTGGAGCCGACAAGCGCCTGCCCAAGGTCAATGGCGGCCTCGCTCATCAAGATGACGACGAAGACGCTCAGGCCGAGGAGCACCGGGAGCACCAGGAGCCGAAGAAGGTAGCGGTCGACGATGCGCATAGGAGATAGGACGCGATACGGCGTCATCGGGCCCTTTCTGCCCGCAGGCTTCCGACCCGCGCCATTGAGAAGAGACCAGTCCGCACTCAGCCGCTAATCGTGGCGCGGATACGGGCCCTCCAGGACGACGAAGGCGATAGCCTGGTCGCGCTCATGGGACAGGGATATGTGTATTTTCTGAACCCCGAGGGACTTCGCCCACTCCAGCGCGTCCCCTACGAGCTCGACGGAAGGGCGGCCGCCGAACTCGTTGACCACGTGGATATCCAGGAACTTGACGCCGCAGGCCCAGCCGGTTCCCAGGGCCTTCATCGTCGCTTCCTTGGCAGCGAACCGCGCGGCGAGACGCTCAGCCGTCCCGGCCTTCTTGGTCGCCCTTGCCTGCTCCTCCGGTGTAAAGACACGGTCGAGGAAGCGCCCGCCGTACTTCTCGGCCATGCGCTGCATCCTCTGTACTGAACAGATATCAGTGCCGACGCCGACGATCATGCCGGGCTTCCTCCGTGACTGGTTGCGGCCGCATCCGGGTTGCACTTCGGCCCCGGCACCCGCGAAGACTACTCGTGGATGCTCACTCTGGTGCCGACCGGGATGACTTCGTACAGCTCAAGAGCGTGCTTGTTGAGCAGTCGCACACATCCGCCCGAGATTCGCTGGCCGATGGACGAAGGCTGGTTGGTGCCGTGAATGCCAATGATACGACTGGTTGCATGCCCCCGGGCGGTCGTGCCCAGCCAGCGAGCGCCCAGAGGGTTGCGAGGACTGCCGCCGGGAATGTACTCGCCCCAGTAGGCGCGCCAGCCCGGCCAGGCCGCCTTGTTCTGAATCTCGAATTCGCCGACGGGTGTGTTGTTACCCGCGCCGGTGCAGGCCTGGTAATGCTTGACGAGAGTGCCCGCATAGCAGATCTGCAGCCAACGATCGGAGCGATCGATCTCGATGTGCAGCGCACGCACAGGCATCAGCACACGGATCGAGGTCGTTCCCTTCTGGAGCACGTAGATACCGGTCTTCGTCTCGCGCTCGAGAGACATATTGAAGGCTTTCGCTGCGCTGAGCAGCGGGATGCAGAACTCCTTGCCGTCCACGTAGGGCGGAGCCGGTAGGTCAACCGGGCTATAGTTGCGCTCTGCACGGGTCTGACCGGGCGTGAAGACGGTGATCCCGTCTGTGCTGAAGATGGTCGCCTTGCCGGCGCCGTCCCACTGCATCTCGTCGCCTACCCAGGGCACGAGTTTCCGCAGGGGCACACAGGCACGGCCGTCCTTGATCGTCCCCTCGGCGCTGATGCGCAGGCTCTTGCGGGCAGCCTGGAGGCGCTGGTAGAGGTCGTTGGCGGCCAGGTTTGGGTTGTTCAGATGACTTTCGAAGACGGGCACTCCCTGCTCGGAGGCAGTGCGTTTTTGGGTACTGCGGGCGCTGACAGGCACATACGCCCAGGGATGGCCCGGGTCGCCATCACTCGTTGCCCCGGGGGGCCGCAAGCCCAGGAAGGTGTCGGGGCGTGCAGTGATGGCGATGTCTGAGCCGTAGAGACAGACGTACAGGACGCCTGCGACGGCAAGAAACCGGAGCAGGTTCCGTTGTGAGGCGTGCCTTGCTGCGACAGCCGAGGTGTCCGGCATTTGCTCCCGCCCTCCGTCGCTGCATCCTCAGCGGTGTCCCTCCGCATGCGGCAAGGAGTCGGTTCGCCCTTCGGGGACCCTATCCCTGCCCCGCGGTGGGGGACACCGACGTCCTAAGGAAACGCCGCCGGGCATCACCCGACGGCGTCAGTAGATCGCTCTGGTCAGGCCAAGGCCTCGCTACTTGCGTAGGTTGGCGATCATGGCCTGGATCTTCTCGAAGCAGATGCGGCTGGCCTCCTCGCCGCCGGCTGAGAAGGCTGCGCCACCGGGCCGGTTCATGGTCGCCTCGTCGAGTTGGCTCGTCGGGCGCCAGTGGGTCTCCAGGCTGCAGGCGCCCTCGTACCCCATGTCGATGAGTGCCTGGAACTGGGCGGGATAGTCGATGTAGCCGCCGTCGCCGACCGGGACGCAGCGGGCACCGGCCTCGTTGGTGGGGTCCTTCACGGCGTCCTTGATATGCATGTGGATCATGTAGGGTCTCATGCGATCGAAGGCGTTGGGGAAGGGAAGCTCGCCGTCCTCGGCGTAGACTTCGTTAGCAGCATCCCAGATTGCGCGTACGCGATCGCTGGCGAGGTCCTTGTACATCTGCTCGGCCTCTGCCGCCGTGGCGATGTGGGTGGAAGCCTCGTTCTCAATGCCGATGTAGACGTCCTCGGCCTCACAGATGCGGATGGGTTCTGCGTAGGCATCGAGCAACTGCTGCCAGACGTCCTTCGCCGGGCCGGTTCGCCAGAAGGTGAAGCCGCGGATGATCTTGCAGTCGAAAGTGTGCGCCAGCTCGATGCAGTTGCGCAGGATGCCCAGGTGCTCCTGGTAGTGCTCGGCGTTGCCGAGGTCGCATTTCAGGAAGGGCGAGGCGATGCAGGGAACCTGGAAACCGGCCGCCGCCATGATGCCCTTCATGCGGGTGATCTGGTCGGCGGTCAGCTTGTGGGCCGGCGTGTCCCAGATGGACCGGGGCTCGACCATGCCTACGCCGAAGTCACTGCACACGTCGACGACGCGCTGGAAGTCCTGGGATATCTCGTCACTGATCACACTGAGCTTGAACATGCCTGGCTCCTCGAACCTACGAGCCGCTCCTTGTGGGGGAGCGGCTCGGTGATCATGCTTCTACGCTGTGCCCCATAGAGACGAAGGGCTGGTAAACTGTCTGCGTATCGTGGCTACTCCCCGCTCGCGCCGGCATCGCCGCCGCCACCTCCGCCAGCTCCTCCTGCATCGGACGGGGATGGTGCAGCTCCGCTGGAGGAGTCGGGAGGTGCAGCTCCCTCGCCGGCCATCGGCTGCGGTGCGCCAGGCGTGGTCCCTGGAGGAGCGCCACCGGGTGCGCCGCTCGGTGCACCACCGGAAGGTCCGCCGGGACCAGGTGCCGCCGCCGCTCCGCCGCCCTGGGGACCCTTCGCTGCCACTTCATCGCGGGCCGCCTGGTTGCGGTGGACCCAGCAGTACACCTTGCCCTTGCCATCCGGCTTGCGTGTTGTCTTGTTCGGGCAGCGCCAGCCCGTGAAGGCGGTGTAGGCCTCACATTGCAGACCAGTGCCTGAACCGGTGAAGACGACCGGGGCCTTGGCGCGGGTCGGCCAGTTGCCGAAGGGAACGTCGAAGTCCCAGCGGGTCTTGCAGCGCGGGCAGCGCTGTCCCTGACGGCTGTCCATCGGAACCGTCAGACCGCACCGGGAGCAGGAATGGCGGAGAGCCTTCCAGGCCCGTCCACAAGTGGGACACCGTGGGCCTCCCGCGGCAGTCCCGGCGACGACGTCGCTGCAGTACGGGCAACGGAGCACAAGGCCCGTCGGGAAGGAGTCCTTTGCGCCGCAGTTGGGGCATTCGACGACCTTCTGGCCGTTCTCGGTCGGCCATCGCAGGAGGCTGCGCGGCATGGGGGCATGACACCACATGCAGCGCGGGGTGTAGCCGTACGGGACGTCGAACTCGGAGCCGTTCTCCAGGACCAAGTGGTCGACGGTGCGGACCGCGGCGTCGTTGTCGGGCTGCATCTCGTAGGCCCACTGCGCGTAGCCAACCGCGAAGGGCATCTCATACTCGCTGCCGTAGCTGCCCGGGTCAGCGTACCGGGCCTTGCGCATGTGGAAATGGGCTTCCTCCAGATCGAACTGGACGGCCGCGTCCTGTGCGGACGCTGTGGGCCAACCAGGATCCGGCGGCGGTGGAGGTGGCGTCTGGGCCACTTCCTCCTCCTTGCACCCCACGAGCAAGAGCATCGGTATGAGCAGTGCGATGGCTAGAGCGATGACGGGTGCTCTCATCAATGGCCTCCGGGGTGTGGCAGCAGGCAGCTTGTGCCCTTATCTACTGTGTCGGTGAGGCAGCCTGCCAGACCTTCGAAACCGCCGGGAACTCCTTCCACATCTCGCACGCACTCCCAAGACTCGGCGGACGTTTCGCCGTGTGGGCAGGGCTTACCTGCCGTTGAGCTAGTTGCGTCGGTCGGTCCCAGGGACAGCGGCGTTGTGCAGCCGCATCTCGTGAGCCTCAAGTTCCATCTGGTGCAGCTCGGGGATCCGCTCGATGACGGGCGTGACCCTCTTCCAGGACTGGTACGCGGCCATGTCGGCCTGCGTCGGGATGCTGCCTGCGAAGATGTTCTCGCTGAGCTTCTGAATCCGCTGGGCGTTGCGCATCCCCTGCTGTACTCGAGCGTAGGTCGGCGAGTTCCACCCTCGCTTGAGGACGTACTTGCCGTCTCCTGTGCGCCCAGTGACCGGGTCATACAGGGCATAGCTCTGATATTGGCGGTCGGCGTAGCGACTGCCGGGGAAGCGGTACGGCTCGACAACATCGGTGCCCGGCAGGTCTGCCTGAACGCCCTTACCGCACTCGGGACACCGCCACATGGCGTGGGTGCGCGTGAGCTTGTGGCCACAGGACGGGCACTTGTAGGCAGGAAGGTTGGTGGAGACACGTGCGAGATAGCTCCAGTTGCGGGAGCGCTCCCAGCACCAGTTGTGTCCCCAGACCACATAGTCATCGAAGATCTCGACGATCAGGCGGCTGCGCTTGGTCTCATCACGCTGGATGGTGGCGGGGTCGTAGTTGGGGTTTCCGAAGGCCAGTTGCACGCAGTTCGCAACGTGCTCGACCGTCGGCCAGATGATGCGGCCCATCTTGGTCTGGTCGACATCGTGCATCAGCAGGCCGTACTTGCAGATGGAGCGCAAGGTCGCGAGAGCGGTGCGTGCCTTGGCGACGTTAGCGCCAACTTCCTCGAGGCCTGCATAGTCCTTCTGCTCAAGCATCTTGCGCAGCGCCCAGTGCCACAGGTAGCCTTCCCAGTCGCTGCGGGTCTGCGCCGCCCAGGTGAGCTGCACGAGCGGGAAGTCGGCGTACTTGCCCATGACGTCCTTCTCGAGCAGGTTCTTGGCCATGAAGTACCAATACTCATGGAAGAACTTCTGGCCGTTGAGGTCAACGCCACGGGTCTTCTGGCAGACCTTCTTGATGGTGATGGCCAGCGCAACAGGCGGCATGGAGGCGGGAGCAGCGGCCTTGGCGGCAGGGGCACCCTCGCCACCAGGTCCGGCAGGTGCGCCACCTTCAGCGCCGGGTCCGCCGGGGCCACCGGCCTGCGCATAGCGGTAGTCTGTGGCGTGGAAGGGGTCGCGAATCGAAGCAGAGGGCGATCCCGCAGGCGATGCAGCAGGACCACCAGGACCACCAGCGGGACCGGCAGGTGCGCCGGCCGGTGCGCCCTTGCCAGAAGCCTTGGCAGGTTCCTCGCCAGGCGGCGGAGGAGGAACGTTGCGGGTCAGCATGCCTCGCAGGATGACTACGGCCTCGTCTACGAGGGCCTGCTGTTCTGCAGTCGGTGCCGGGGCGGCCGCGATCTGTGTGGGCGCGGTCGGTGCAGGACCAGCGGCAGCACCACGAGCTTCGCCGCCGGGGCCACCTGCTCCCGGCCCTTCGCTGGAAGGCCCGGCCCCAGGTGCGCCCTCTCCGCCGGAAGGTCCTTCTCCGGCGGCTGCCACGGCGTTCTCGCCCTCCGTGGCCGCTTCCTCACCCTTCTTGCCGCATCCGCCGACTACCGCCACCAGCAGAAGTGCGATGATCAGGGCTGTGATCCATGTCTGGCTGGCTTGCGCTTTGATGCGCATGCTGCGGTCCTCCCTGGAAAGCGGGCTCACTGCAGGGCGTAAGGACAAAGACCTGTCAACCACACCTCTTGCCGAACGGACGGCACACAGGTACTCCGCCGGCAGTGCCGACGAAGTAGTCGTGCTCTAGGCCCCCATCCTCCCCTTGTCCATCTTAGCACAATCCTGCGCTGTGACGCAATCAATAGTCACTTTCCGCGCCACCACGCCCCACACCTTCTTGCCTGATAGCTTTTCTGCAAAAACTTGCTCACCCGCAAGAGGGCACCCTCCGGTAGTTCGCCTCCCACCTCCGCGAGACCTTGTGCCTCTTTGAGCAGGGCACTCACAGTCGTGAATCCCCACTTCGTTGCGGGTTGTGCTACAATCCTGGCGACGTCCAAAACCGCGGTCGGCTCGCCGAGACCGCGGGACGCACACCGACAGCAGGCATGGCCTGCGAGGGAGGAGTTCCTCACCCATGAAACTCGGCGTCTATTCCATCGTTTTGCCCGACTACCGTCGCAAGGATGCCGCCAAGCTCGCCAGTGAGATCGGCTACACCGGCATTGAGTGGACAATCGGCTACCCAGACAAGGTCTTCGGTGACGGGTCCGAGTGGCACGTTAGCCTCACGAACCTCGAAGAGGACGCACCGCGAGCCAAGGAGGCCGCCGACGAGTACGGCCTTGAGATCCCTTCGCTGGGCTGCAGCTCCGCGACTGATGATTGGGACAAGATCAAGCGCCTGATGAAGGCTGCCCAGGTGATGGACTCGCCCAACCTCCGCGTCGGGTCGGCCTGGTTCAAGCCCGAGCTCAACTACAACGAGCTCTTCGACAAGGTTGTGGAGGACTACCAGACTATCCAGAAGATGGCCGAGGACTACGGCGTCCGGGCGCTGATTGAGATCCATCACAACAGCATTTGTGAGAGCGCTGCAGCGACTCTGCGCGTAGTGGAGAACTTCGACCCACGGTACGTCGGATGCATCTTCGATCCGGGCAACATGATCTACTCGGGTCGCGAGAACTGGCGGATGGGCATCCAGATGCTGGCCCCGTGGATCGCGCACGTCCATGCCAAGAACGTTGGCTGGTTCTACTCCGAGGACAAGGGCTGGTCCGTGAAGGACATGTCCCTCGAACACGGGCAGGCCGACTTCAAGATGGTCTTCCAGGCACTCAAGGACGTGGGCTATGAGGGCTACGTGGACCTCGAGGACTTCCGTGGCGGCTACTGCGTGAAGCCGACCGGAACCACCACCGAGGAGAAGCTGCGAGAGTCCTACGAGTACCAGAAGCGGGTGCTGTCGGAACTGGCCTAGTCAGGCGGGAAAACGGGGGAGAGGTCCGGCGTCGCCGGTCTGTACCCCAGGAGAGCACAACCGAGAGAAACAGAGGGGCCGTCCTGCAGCAGACTGCGAGGACGGCCCCCTTCGTAAGGCGGTATAGGTGCCAGGGGTGCAGCTAGCGGACCGCTGCACTCGGCGCCTGGCTTTGGACAGGCGCACGGTTACGGATCTCCTGGAGCTCGGGCTCCTCTTCATGGAGCGCCGGCGTGTCGTTGCTGGCTTCTCCGGCAGAGGCCGCATCGCCGGGAGCAGCTCCGTCCTCGTTCTCGAGGAGAGCGGCTCGTTGGTCGAAGGAGTAGACCGTGACGACCGCTGCGATCGCCAGGGCGAAAATCGCGGCTACCATCGCCGGGCTGACCCCTCCACCTCGAAGCGCGGAGAGGCCCGTGGGTTTGTGGCCCTCTTGCATGAGCGCTTTCAGACCTTTCGGCCGTGCGCGGGCAACGGCGAGTAAGGGACTGCGGTTGACGGTGTGGCCGGCTACTCCCAGCTATGCAGCAGTCCGCTTGTGATCGCCGCGACCTGCGTCGCAACGGTCCTCAGGTCGATCTGACACACACGCTTGCCACCCCAGGAGCCCAGCCGTGCCTCGCCGGAAAGGGCCAGCTTGCCGCGCTCAGCCTGGCTCACACCGGCGTCCATTCCGAGACCGGCACGAAAGCTCTGTGCCAGTCCTCGGTACTGCCCGAGAGCGGTCGGCATACTGACCTTGGAGAAGTCCAGGCCGAGGGCAAGACGAAGGATGCCCTCACGCAGCTTCCCATCGGCGGCCAGAGGTCCCAGTTGCAGTGACGGAGCCGCTGCCTGACCACCGGCCTTGGCGGGCTCTGCCGGTGCCTGGGGCTGCTCGGCCTCAACGGGCTTGACTTCGAAGTCCGCCAGCATCACGAGGGGCATCGGCATGCCGAAGCCCATGTCGGCGGCCATCTCGATCCTGATGCCGCCCTTGGAGCGGGTCACAAGCGAGCGCTCGCGGTCCAGTTCGCGCTCGATCTTGTCGGCCGCGATTCTCCCGCTCTGGACCTTGACCGTCCCCTGCATAAGCGGGTTCGGCATCTCGAAGGCCGGGAGCGCGGCACCAATCGTCGTCGCCAGTCCTGCGGCCTTGTCATCGAGCTTGGTGATGCGGTTGGTCGTCTTCACGGTCGCCTTGCCGACCATGGGAAGCTCGCGCGTCTCGTCCTGTGCCCACTCGTCGCCGACCTTCACGGCCTTGTCCGGGAACCGCGGCGTGAAGGCGAGCATGGCGATCAGGTCCAGCGGGATGCCGCCGGTGGCCAGGACATCTGTTCCTGGGTTCGGCGCCGCCGCCGCTGTGCCGTTCGGGTTGGAGCGCAGGACCTCGAGGATCTCTCCGGACGGAGTGATCTTGATGGACACAGGAGCGACGGGCTTGGGCTGCCGTGGCTGTCCAGCGAACTCGGCCTTGAGTTCGGAGAAGGAGACCCGCAGCGTCCAGTTGCCCGTCTCCTTGTCGACTGCCGTCACTTCGGCATCGACCTTGCCCGAAGCCTGGCCCTTGATGCCCATTGACATGCCGTTGACCTGCAAGTCGGCCAGCTTGCCGACGGCAGTGCACTGGAGCTTCTCGCCGAGTTTCGGCGTGTACTTGATGACCTGAGCAGCAGCTACCTGCGGAGCTGTCGGTGCCTCCTGGGCGCAGGCAACACCGAGCAAGAACAGCCCAAGGAGCATGACTGCAACCGTGATGACTGAGGATTGACGCATTGGAGCAACCTCCTGGAATCCGACCTCGTTGGGAAGGCTTTGCCTCGTGCACCTTTGCAGGCCACGGGCCTTGCCCAATCCCTTTGCGGAGTATAGCATATGGCGGTGCTACCGCAAGACACGTGGCTCAGACCTTACCTCAAGACAGGGAGCCGAGGATGACCGTACAGGAAGCCATCAGCCAGCGACGCAGCATCCGCCGCTATCTTCCCGACCCCGTGCCCGACGACCACCTGCGCATCATTCTGGACGCCGCCCGGCTGGCACCCTCAGGCTGCAACACTCAGCCCTGGCGCTTCATTGTGGTCCGCGACCCGCAGCTTCGCGAGCGGATTGCCGGAGAAGCCATGGACCTCAAACAGAATCAGGAGATCTGCCGGCAGGCTCCGGTGGTCATCGCGTGCCTGGCCATCGTCGACGCCCATTGTGATATCCCCGAGCGCACGATCGAGTTGTCTACGGTTGACCCGACGGCTGCTGCACCGACCATCGCCAAGCGAACCGGCCGCCTGCTCAAGAGCCGTTTCGATGCCATGCCCGAGCCGGAACGGGCTGCCTACATGGCCCTGAATACGACCATCGCCCTGACGCACCTCATCCTGCAAGCCACGGAGCTGGGATATGGCACTTGCTGGATGAAGGCCTTTGACGAACCCGCGGCACGGAGGGTTCTTGGTGTGCCGGAGGGAGCGCGGATCGTGGCCTTCACGTCCCTGGGACGTCCGGCGGAAGCGCCTGTTCCGAGACCTCGTTTGCCTCTGGCCGACATCGTCTACTCCGAACACTGGGGCGAGCCCACTAACCTCTGATGCTGGTCACACACCGGCCGCAATCAGATCCGAAGCTGCGAGGTCGCCTTGATCCGGACTTCTGGCACCCGGATTACGAGCGTGTGCTCGACGAGTGCGTCCTGCCCCTCGTGTCCCTTGGCGAGTTCCTGACGCTGATAACCTATGGGCCGATTGTCACCGGTCGTGAGCCCTCCGCTTCGGCGGGTGGCCAGCTCGATCTTGGCTTTGGTGGCGCCGAAGACATCCCCGTAGTCGACCAGGGGCAGGTGGGCGACTGCGGCGTCGATCTGCGTGGCGCTCGAAGGGTACCTGAGGGAAGCCCCTGGGATCACCCTCGCGCACGGCTTCAGTGCGGTGACATCGTGTTTCCGCGCTCGGGTGTCGGCTCAGTCGCGCGTAACCGCGTAGCCGTATTCCTCCAACGCGGACCGGCCCTCGTGGGTTCCTTCGTTGATCGCCTGCAGTTGACCGGAATCGATCCTGTTTACGTTCTGCTGTGCTTGCGCTCCGAGTTGGTGTGGTCTCAGATCCACCGCATTACCAATGGTGTGGGCACCCCCAACATCAGCTTCGACGAGATCAGGTCTCTGCGGATCCCCTGGCTGCCTGAGGGACCTGGCGGGACCGTCGGGACGCCGACGACCCAGCAGGACTTCCGTCAGGCCTTCCTGCAGCAGGTTCACCCGCTGCACCTTCGGTATCTGGAGGGCGATGTCGAGGCGCAGACGCAGGCCTCCGAGGCCCTGAGTTCGGTCCTACGTGCTCTCAACTCGCTCGTCTTCGGTCGTCGTGACAGGAAGATGGCAGACTGAGTGCGAACTCCGCAGTGGCTATCTGGAACCCACGGGTTCGACAACCCGTTGTACAATAGTGGAGAAGTCGCGAGGTCGTACAGGTGCAGGGAAGCGAGCCGCCGGCGACGTGAAGTGTGCTCCGCTATCTCACGTGTACAGGTGATACGCCATGAAGCCTCTGCGTGTTCTTCTGTTCGTCCTTGCGGGTCTTGTCTGCCTGACCTTCCTGGCCATGGTTGTGGTGGGTCTGGCTGGTCGGGCGCGTGAGAAGGGCCGGCCGGGTGGGCCCAGGGCGGAGGTTGCTGTAGCGCCGTCGGCTCCAGGGATTGAGGCCGACCAGGCTGCGTCCGGCGGCGAAGCGCCCTCCGGTGGTGAGGTGCGAGCCCCTCTGGCCTCCGCCATCGCTCATGCGGCCACTGAGCGCAAGATGATCCGGACGGCGGAAGTGCAAGTTGAGGTGGAGGACGCCGAGAAGACGCTGCAGGAGTGCGAGAACATCGCTCGGCAGTACGCAGGCTTCGTGGGTAACACCTCTGTCTCGCGCCACAGCGACGGAGGCAAGGCCGGCAGTGCCACGATTCGGGTCCCGGTGGCGCGCTATGATGAGGCGCTTGCGAAGGTTCGAGGCCTGGGCAAGATCGAGAGCACCTCGAGCCATGTTCAGGATGTGACGGCGGAGTTTGTCGACCTCCAGGCCCGGTTCAAGAACGCGCAGCGCGAAGAGCAGGAGATCACCAAGCTCTTCGATCGCGGCGGCAAGCTGGCCGACATCATCCAGATCGAGACGAAGCTGTCGTCGGTGCGCGAGCGAATCGAGCAGATGCAGGGCCAGATGCGGGTCCTGTCCGATCAGATCGACCTGTGCACCATCACAGTCAGCTTCTACGAGAAGGGCGAGGCGGCTGTCGCCGCCACAGGCAAGTTCAACCTCGGGTACCACCTGCGCAGTGCTGTCCGAGCCCTCATTCTGATCCTGCGCGCGCTCCTGACGGCCCTGGTATACGTGATCGTGGTGGGCTGGATCATCTGGCTGCCAACGCTGATCCTTGTGGTGCGTGCGCAGCGGCGGAGTGGTCGTCAGAACGTGTCCTGATAGGCCTGGGACCGAGGCCCCACTGGGTGCTTCAGACACCCTGTCCTGGCTCAGATGCGTACACTTCTCAGGAGGTGGGCGCGGTTTGACTTGCACCTGTCTATCCCGTATACTGCGCCAAACAGTGATAGGAGGCCGATTCGCACTTGGCGATGGCCAGCAGTTCACCCATTTGGGAGGTACGGCCGCGCGATTTCGACTTCGAGGCACGTATGGCCCGCGCCCTGGGGATCCACCCGGCGGTCGCCAGTGTTTTGCGTGGCCGCGGGATCACCACCGTCGATGCCGCTCGTGACTTCCTCAACCCCAGTCTGGACAAGCTCCTCGACCCCTTTGGCCTCCCCGACATGACCGCAGCCGTAGACCGTCTCGCCCAGGCGATTGAAAAGCGCGAGACACTGATGGTCCATGGCGACTATGACATGGACGGCGTCACTGCGTCGGCCCTGATGGTGCGGTTTCTGTCGAAGCTGGGCGTTGATGTCCACTACTTCATCCCTCACCGACAGATCGACCAGTATGGCCTGAGCGTGAATGCCGTACGTCAGGCAGCGCGGCTCGGGGTCACACTGGTTGTTGCGGTTGACTGTGGAGTAACGGCCACAGAGCCGGTCGCAGAGGCCCGACGGCTCAACATGGACGTGATCGTCCTCGATCACCACGAGCCCGGCGACTCTCTCCCCGACGCCAATGCCGTCGTCGACCCCAAGCGAGCGGATGCGACCTACCCGGAACGCGAACTGGCGAGCGTGGGCCTGGCCTTCAAGACCGCCTCCGCTGTGTGCCTGCGCCTGAACATTCCCCAAGAGTCCCTGCAGCGGGCCTTCCTCGATCTCGTGTCCCTGGGGACCGTCGCTGATGTGGTGCCGCTGCTGGGCGAGAACCGTATCATGACCCACTACGGCCTCGCCTCGCTGCCCAAGACTCGCAAGGTGGGCCTGCAGGCGCTTCTGCGGCTCTGCAACCTCAACGGGCAGGTCCGCTCCTCCGACGTGGCCTTCCGCCTTGGTCCCCGGATGAATGCCGTCGGGCGCATGGGGGACGCGACGGATGCGCTGGAGCTTCTGCTCACGGATGACGAGGAGGAAGCCACGCGTCTCGCGCTGGAGCTTGAGCGTGCCAACCAGGAGCGTCAGCGCGAGCAGGAGAACACCTATCGCGACGCTCTGAGGCTGATCGACGAGCAGGTAGACCTCGACAACGACCGCGTCGTGGTGCTGTCCTCCTCCGACTGGCATATCGGTGTGGTTGGCATTGTGGCCTCGAAGATTCTGGAGCGCCATGGCAGGCCGACCATTCTGCTGGTCGAGCAGGGAGACGAAGCCCGCGGTTCGGCACGCAGCATCCAGCAGTTCGACATCGCCTCTGCGCTGGACCAATGCCGTGACACGCTGCTGCGCTACGGCGGACATGCCCTCGCAGCGGGTCTGACCCTGCGTACCGAGGACCTGCAGGAGTTCCGCACACGCCTGAACCAGATTGCTGCCGAGTTGCTTGACCTGGACCAGATTTGCCCGCGGATTCACATCGACGCCGAGTTGCTGCTGGACGAGATTGACGAGGAGTTGCTGGCGGGCCTTCGGTCGCTTGAGCCCTACGGCCAGTCAAACCCGGACCCGCTGTTCATTACACGGGGCGTGGACGTGCTCGACGCCCGGGCTGTCGGACGTGACGAGAACCACCTCAAGCTGTTCGTGTCCCAGGGCGAGCGTCCGGTGGACTGCATCGGCTTCGGCATGGGTCCTGAGCTGCAGCACCTGCAGCGCGGGGCTCTGCTGGATATCTGCCACACGCCGGAGATCAATGAGTACAACGGTACGCGCGGCCTGCAACTGAGGCTGGAGGCCATTCGCCCAGCCCGAGCCGACGGGGCCTAGATACTCCTGCGGTCTGCGTCGGCCGGGGAACGTCGACGCGCCGCTCCAGTGCTCCGCCTCGGCGCAAGACTCGAGCCTTTGGAGCCGCGAGATTGGCCAGCGAGATCAGTCAGGCTGTGTTGCTGGTGGGTGGTGAGGGCACGCGGTTGCGTCCCCTCACGTACCGTCGTCCCAAAGCGCTTGTCCCACTGCTCAACGAGCCCCTTCTGTCCTACGAGTTCCGCCTTCTGGCCCGCTACGGAATCGCCGACGTCATTCTCGCCGTCGGCTACCGCGCTGATTCGCTTCGAGACTCGCTCGGTGACGGATCTCGTTGGGGTGTGCGGTTGACCTACGTGGAGGATCCACAGCCCCTCGGTACCGCCGGCGGCATCAGGAACGTGGGCGAGCTCCTGCGGGGCGATTTCGTCGCCATGAACGGCGACCTGGTCTACGATGTTGACCTCGGTGCCGTGCTGAAGGCTCATGCAGACTTCGGCGCCACGGTCACCTATTGCCTGCGTCGGGTTGCCGATGTGAGCCGGTACGGGCTGATTCGCTGCGACGACGACGGGCGGGTGCAGGCCTTCCTGGAGAAGCGGGCCGTGGATGAAACGGGGCGCAACACGGTCAATAGCGGACTGTACGTGATGAGTCCCGAGGTCCTTGACTTCATCCCCGTGGCGACCACCTACTCCAACGAACTGGAGTTGTTCCCGGGGCTGCTGGCGGCGGGGCGTCCGCTCCTGGGGCATGTTCCCGCGCACCAGGGATACTGGGCCGATGTCGGTACTCTGGACTCCTATCTAGAGACCTCGTGCGACCTGCTGGGCGGAGCCGTGCCCTGGATGACTGCGACGATCGCTGACGATGCGGTTGTGGACGCTTCCGCCAGGCTCGTGGGGCCGGTGCACCTCGGTCCCGGTGTGCATGTCGGACCCGATGCGGTGATCGGCCCTGACGTTACACTCGGCCCCAACTGCACGGTCGGCGCCGGAGCCAGTATCTGCCGCAGCCTCCTGTGGGAGCAGGTGACCGTGGGGGCAGGTGCCAATCTGCAGAACGTCGTAATAGCCGACAACGTCACACTTCCCGCGCATGCCAACCACAACGGCGGAGTGATCTGCCCATGAATAGCGATGCCCTCCTGATGATTCCGGGGCCGACGAACCTCCCGATTGAGGTTCAGCGAGCCATCGGGAGCCCGTCGATGTACCATCGCGGACCCGAGTTCGCCGAACTGCTGCACCGGTGCAACCACGGTCTGAAGACCGTGTTTCAGACCGAGAAAGACGTCCTGATCCTCGCTTGCTCAGGAACCGGCGGCGATGAGGCGGCCATCGCCAATCTCGTTAGCCCCGACGACCGAGTCTTGGCCATCAACAGCGGCAAGTTCGGCAAGCGTATGGGCGACATCGCTGCGACCTACGGGGCGCTGGTGACCTGGTTGGAGGTGCCTGCCGGGAAGGCCGCTGAGCCGCAGCAAGTCGCCGAGATGCTGGCCCATCGGCCCTTCAGGGCTCTGCTTTTCGTCCAGAACGAGACCTCGACCGGCGTCTGCCAGAACGTGGCCTCGCTGGCGAGGATTGCCCAGGACTACCGCTGCCTGACGATCGTCGACTGTGTGAGCGGCATGGGCGGGATTCCGGTCAAGACGGATGCCTGGGGACTGGATGCGGTGGTGGCGGGCTCACAGAAGGCCTTCATGCTTCCGCCCGGGCTGGCCTTCGTGTCCTTGTCGGAGCATGCCTGGCAGGTCGCGGAGCATTGCCGCACGCCGAGGTACTACTTCGATCTGCGCAAGGCTCGGGCGTCGCTGGCCAAGGACCAGACCCCGTACACGCCGGCGGTCAACCTGATGCAGGGCCTTGGCGCCGCCCTCGACCTGATGCTATCAGAGGGCATGGAAGCTGTCTATGCACGCCACGCACGGGCAGGGCGTGCCGCACGAGCGGCCATGACCGCCCTCAACCTGGCGCTGTTCGCCGACCCCGCCTACGCAAGCAGTGTTGTGACCTCGGTCACCTCGCCGGCGGGTCTGGATTCGGGTCAGCTAGTCAAGGGCGTGCAGGCAGGCTACAACATCGTCATCTCCGGCGGTCAGGACGAGCTCAAGGGCAAGATCTTCCGCCTTGGCCACATGGGGACTGTGCAGCCGGAGGATGTCCTGCGGACGGTCCAGGCCGTGGGTGAGGTGCTCGTGAAGCTGGGACATTCCTGCGACCCGGCAGCGGGAGTCCAGGCGGCCCAGGACGTCTTCAGCAGCTAGCTGCCCATCTTTGGAGGCACACTCCGTCTCAGGTGATGGTCATGCCTCGCATTCTTGCATGTGACAGGGTGTCGGTGGCCGGGATTGAGCTTCTGCGCAAGAGCGCGGAGGTGGTCGAACTCGGGGCTCCGTCGGAGGATGAGTTGATCGCGGCGCTGGCGGGCTGCGACGGGCTCATCGTGCGCAGCGCGACGAAGGTGACGGCCCGGGTCCTGGAGCACGCTCCCGGGTTGCGGGTGATCGCCCGTGCCGGAGTGGGCGTGGATAACATCGACGTCGAAGCGGCTACGCGGCACGGCGTTCTGGTCCTCAACAGCCCTGGTGGGAACATTATCGCCGCCGCCGAGCACACCATCGCCCTTCTTCTCGCAGCAGCTCGCAACATCGCTCCGGCGGATGCTTCGATGAAGGCCGGCGAGTTCGATCGTAAGCGGTTTGTCGGACGCCAGGTCGCAGGGAAGACCCTCGGTATCGTTGGCCTCGGCAAAATCGGGGGCGAGGTCGCGCGACGGGCCAAGGGCCTCGGTATGGAGCTCCTGGTCCATGACCCCTACGCCTCCCCCGAGTTGGTGGACGGTTTCGGCGCACGGCTGGGAGGCCTTGAAGAGCTGCTGCGGACCTCCGACTTCGTCACCGTGCACACCCCGCTGACGGAGGAGACGCGTGGTCTGATCGGAGCCGAGGAACTGGCGCTCCTGAAGCCCAACGCCATCGTGGTGAACTGTGCGCGGGGTGGGATCATCGACGAGGCGGCCCTGATTGATGCTCTCCGGTCTGGACGCCTTGCTGGAGCGGCGCTGGACGTCTTTGAGGGCGAGCCGAAGGCCAACCCGGAGCTGGTCGGGTTGCCAAACGTGGTGGCAACACCTCACCTGGGCGCCTCAACCACCGAGGCACAGGAAGCGGTTGCGATCGACGCGGCTGAGCAGATCGTCGAGGTCCTGGCTGGACGGCCGCCGCGGACGCCGGTGAACGTTCCGGCGCTGTCGCCTGAGCTTCTGACGCAGGTCAGGCCGATGCTGGTCCTTGCCGCACGCCTGGGGCGTCTGGCAGGTGTGCTGACTACCCGAGCGCCGCGGGAGTTCTCCCTGGTTGCCTCCTCGACCACACCCGATCAGGGCATGCCGCTGATTGCGAGTTGGGCCGTTAGTCGGCTGCTCGAAGGCAAGACGGACGGCGGTCTGAATGAGGTCAGCGCTCTGCTCATCGCCCGCGAACGGGGTATCCGCGTCTCCTACGCTGTGAGTGGGGATGACCGAGGCTACTCGCGGTCGCTGGAGGTCCAGGTCCACTTCGCCGAGGACGCCTATCGCCTGTTCGGAGCGGTCATCGAGGGCTCGCAGCCGCGGATTCTGGGCATCAACGGTTTCAGTGTTGACCTGGCGCCCGAAGGCGAGTACATGTTCCTGTGGAAGCAGAACCCTCGGGTGCCGGGGTTCATCGGCGCGATCGGGTCCTTGCTGGGCGAGGCGGGCATTGGGATCGCCAGCATCGAGGTGGGACGCGAGGAGATCGAGGGCCTTGGTCTTCTGGCAGTGCGTCTCCACGACCCGGTGCCGGCGGAGGTTCGCCGGGCAGTGCTCGCCCTGGACGGCGTCACGCGACTAGAGGTTGTCACTTTCAGCTAGATCGGGCAGAATAGCTGCTTTGAACAGACAGAGGGGGGACCGCCTGCCCGCGGTTCCGCCACGACAGAGATGGGGCCACTGCAAGCTATGCGGATACTCCTGACCAACGATGACGGCATTCGTGCTCCCGGTCTGCGGGCGCTTGCACAGGCACTCGAGCCGCTTGGCGAGTTGCTCATCCTGGCACCAGAGCGCGAGCAGAGTTGCGCCGGGCACGCCATCACCCTACACAAGCCCTTGCGTATGGTACCGGCCCGGGTGGAAGGGGTGTCGGCGGCCGCTTTTGCCGTGAGCGGCACACCTGCGGACTGCGTGGTCCTGGCCCGAGACAACGAACCGGCTCCGCCCGACGTTGTGGTGTCGGGGATCAACGCGGGCGCCAACATGGGGGAGGAGGTCTTCTACTCCGGCACCGTCGCTGCGGCGATGGAGGCCTGTCTGCAGGGCCTGCGGAGTATCGCCGTCTCCGTCACCGCCTATCATGACTGCGATTACCGGGCTGCTGCGGCCTTCGTCAAGGCGTTGATCCCGCGGTACATCGAGACCGACCTGCCTTCGGGCATGTTCCTGAATGTGAACGTTCCGAACCTGCCGCCGGAGGGGATCAAGGGAGTCCACGCTACCCGCCTCGGCCGGCGGGCCTATGCCAACGTGGTCCAGCGACGTGAAGACCCACGGGGCCGACCCTACTACTGGCTGAGCGGCGAGGTGACCGAGGTGGACAGCGGGACAGATACCGACATCGGCACCTGCCGAGGGGACATGATCTCGGTCACGCCGGTCTGCTTCGACATGACCGATCATCCGACGATTGAGACGGTTGCCGGGCTGCTGACCGGGATGCCCTCCTAAGGCTTGGGCGGGCCTGGGCCTGCGGCAGATCGGCTTGCGACGCACCTTGGTAGTCATGTCGGACCCAGGGGGTGGCGCGATGGGTGAACCGGCCTATCTGGCGCTAGTGGAGTCGGGTGAGCTGGCGGAGCGCGTTGAGGCTCTCCGAGGCCTGATGGCGCCCTGCCGACTGTGCCCGCGGCGGTGTCACGTGGACAGGATCGCCGGGGAGATGGGTTTCTGCCGAGCGGGACCGGAACCGATGATCTCAAGCTACGGTCCGCACTTCGGCGAGGAAGCGCCCCTGGTTGGGGTCGGGGGCTCGGGAACCATCTTCCTGACCCACTGCAACCTGGGCTGTGCCTTCTGCCAGAACTACGACATCAGCCGCGAAGGGCTGGGACACACGGTGTCCATCGCCGAGCTGGCCGAGATCATGCTCCAGCTTCAGGAGCGCGGCTGCCATAACGTGAACCTTGTCACTCCGACGCACTATGTGCCGGTCCTGGTGGAGGCCCTTGGGCTTGCAGCTCAGAACGGGCTGCGGCTGCCGGTGGTATACAACTGCGGAGGCTACGAGAGCCTGGAGGCCCTCCAGCTTCTGGACGGAATCCTTGACATCTACATGCCGGACGCCAAGTATGCGGACCCGGCGGTGAGCGCCGAGCTCTCGGGAGCTGCCGACTATCCCCAGCGGGCGCGAGTGGCTATTGGGGAGATGTACCGGCAGGTCGGTCCACTGCAGCTTGATGAGCGTGGGATCGCCGTACGGGGACTGCTCGTCAGGCATCTGGTCCTTCCTGAGGGGCTGGCCGGGACGGCGCGAATCATGCAGTTTCTTGCCGGTCTGGACCGCGAGATGTATGTGAACGTGATGGCCCAGTATCACCCCTGCTATCGGGCACACGAACACCCACGGATTGCCCGGCGGATCACGGCAGAGGAGTACGAGGCCGCCGTGCGTGCAGCCCGTGAGGCCGGTTTGCACCGCCTTGACAAGCTCTGACCGTTCCGGCGGCCTGCGAGCAACCCGCTGCGCAGGCTCTGGGACGACCAAACGTGACGTCGGACCCACGACACGGATGTGAGCGCTACCTTCCGGGAGGGCTTACCCATGGCCGGATTCCTTCGTGATCTCAAGCGCCTCAGCGACGATCTCCTGTCGCGAGGTCGCAAGGGCGTAGACGCCGTCGCCGAGACGATCGACCAACAGGCGGAGATCCGACGGCTGGCGACGCAGATCCGCGCACTGAACCAGGAGCGCGAGGAGCGCGTCAGCGCGATCGGCAAGAAGGTCTACTCGCTGTATACCCGTGACCGCGTGGCGAACCAGGACATCCTCGCTGACTGCAAGCGCATCGATGAGGTTACCGAGGGGATCTCCCGGCTCCGCAGCCAGATCGAGTCGGTCCGGCACGGTGGGGCAGAGGCAACGCTGGTCGTCGAGATCAAGGACGACACGCCACTCGAGGGCCCGGCACAGGCTGAAGCCGAAGCGACCGTGGTCGAGGTGGACACGGCGGCTGAAGCTGAGGAGACTGCGGCCGCCCCTGAGGAACCCGCGGGTGCACAGGACGCGCCGGCGGAACCTGCCGCCGAGAGCCCTGCGCAGGACAAGGACGCCGAAGCACCTGCCTGTTAGGGTCGCAACCCAATCGGTTGACGGTAGTTACCGTGGCCCCCTCTCCGGGGCCACGTGGTGGGCTGCAAAGGCAACTGACGCACGACAAACACAGAGGGCTGACTTGCATGACCAAGTACGTATTCGTTACCGGTGGGGTCGTCTCGGGGATCGGCAAGGGCATCACAACTGCGTCGCTGGGGCGCTTGCTCAAGAACCGTGGCTTCCGTGTTGCTATGATGAAGATGGACCCGTACATCAATGTCGATGCCGGCCTCATGAACCCCTTCCAGCACGGTGAGGTCTTCGTCACCGACGACGGCGCAGAGACCGACCTCGACCTCGGCCACTACGAACGCTTTGTCGACGAGCCGCTCAGCCGGGTCTCGAACGTGACCACGGGCCAGGTCTACGACACCGTCATCCGCCAGGAACGCGAAGGCGGCTACTACCTGGGCCACACCGTGCAGATGATCCCGCACATCACCGACGAGATCAAAGCACGGATCCGCCAGTGCGCCAAGAAGCACGAGGCCGACATCTGTATCGTCGAGATCGGCGGCACGGTCGGTGACATCGAAGGCCAGCCCTTCCTCGAGGCCATTCGCCAGATGCGTCGCGACGAGGGCCCTGAGAATGTGTGCTACGTCCATGTGACGCTGGTCCCCTTCATGGGCACCGTCGGGGAACTCAAGACCAAGCCGACGCAGCACAGTGTCCGTGAGCTCCGCAGCGTGGGCATCTCACCGGATATCATCGTGGTGCGTGCTACCACCAAGCTCGACAGTGCGGCCCGCGAGAAACTCGCGCTCTTCTGTGATGTGCCGGTCGCCAACATCATCGAGTCGATAGACTTCCCGGGGAGTCTGTACGAGATCCCGCTGCTGATGGAAGCGCAGGGCATTGCCGACCTGGTGACCGACGAGCTTGGGCTCGAAAGCCGCAAGGCGGACCTCGCCGAGTGGCAGGGGATGATCGACCACGTCAACAAGCCCTCCGACCGAGTGACGGTGGCGATGGTCGGCAAGTACATGGACCTGCGTGATGCCTACCTGTCCGTTACGGAATCCATTCGCCACGGTGGTATCGCCAACGACTGCGCCGTCGAGATCAAGTATGTGGACTCCGAGAAAAACATCGAGGCGGACGGGCCGGAGGCACACCTCTCCGATGTAGACGGCATCATCGTTCCCGGCGGCTTCGGCGACCGCGGGATCGAGGGCAAGATCGCGGCCATCGGCTATGCCCGGCGCAACCAGATCCCGTACCTGGGGCTCTGCCTGGGGCTGCAGACCGCTGTCATCGAGTTCGCACGGAACGTCTGCGGGCTTGAGGGTGCGCACAGTCGGGAGTTCGACAGCGAGACGCCGCACCCGGTCATCATCTACCTCAAGGAGCAGGAGTACATCACGGAACTGGGCGGCACGATGCGTCTGGGGGCCTACCCCTGCAAGATCAAGCCGGGGACGCTGGCGAACCGCCTGTATGACTCCCTGGACATCTCCGAGCGCCATCGGCATCGCCTGGAAGTCAACAACGCCTACCGCGAGCGGCTGGAGCAGTGTGGGATGGTCTTCTCGGGCACTTCCCCGGAGGGTGACCTGGTCGAAATGGTGGAGATCCCCGACCACCCGTTCTTCATCGCCTCGCAGTTCCACCCGGAGTTCAAGTCGCGGCCGAATCGCGCACACCCCTTGTTCCGGGGTGTCGTCGAGGCGGCCCTGCGACGCAAGAACAGCCGGGCGTAAGACTCAACTGGTTGCTGCGAGTCTCGGGCGACAGAGTCGGACACGCGGCTCTGTCGCCCCTCCTGTTTGTGAGGGCCAGGGTGTCCGCCGCCTCCCCCTGGGGGCGTCCTTCAGACCCTTCTCCTTGGTCGTTCTGTCGTGTATAGTAACTGCCGCCGCATCCCCGGGGCAGCGGGTGTCTCCTCCGCTCACTTTGGTCAGCCGGTGATCTCCTTTGTCTTTGCTTGATGAACTAAACCCACAGCAGCGCGAGGCCGCTGAGGCCGTGGAAGGTCCTGTACTCATCTTCGCGGGTGCAGGGAGCGGAAAAACGCGTGCGCTCACCTACCGTATTGCGCACATGGTCCGCGACTGCAAGATTCCACCGGGGACGATCCTCGCCGTCACCTTCACCAACAAGGCTGCCGGGGAGATGAAGGAGCGCATCCGGAAGCTGATCGGGTCCAGTGCCCGCGGCATCTGGGCCGGCACCTTCCACTCGACTTGTGCCCGCATCCTCCGCGAAAACGGCGCGGCAATCGGCATCCCTGAGAACTACGTCATCTACGATGAGGCGGACCAGCGGGCTGTCGTCAAGCAGGTCCTTGCGGTCCTGGACATCGACTCCAAGCAGTACAAGCCCGTCGACATCCTCTACGCCATCAGTGCTGCCAAGAATGAGCTGATGGGACCACAGCAGTACTCCCGCACGAGCAAGGGCCCCTTCGACGATGTCGTGCGCCGGGTCTATGGCCGCTACCAGGCCCTGCTGCGGGACAACAACGCACTGGACTTCGACGACCTTCTGATGCGGACGGTGCAACTGCTCCAGGACCACCCCAAGGTGCTTGAGAAGTACCAGGAGCGGTTCCACTACATCCTCGTAGATGAGTACCAGGACATCAACATCGCGCAGTATAAGTTCGTGAATCTCCTGGCTGCCCGGCGGCAGAACATCTGCGTGGTCGGCGACGACGATCAGGCGATCTACGGCTGGCGCGGGGCCAATGTAGGGCTGATCCTGGCCTTCGAGAAGGACTACCCCACGGCCCGAACTGTGAAGCTGGAGCAGAACTACCGCTCGACGCAGAAGATCCTCGAGTGCGCCTACGAGGTCATCAAGCACAACAAGGGCCGCCAGGCGAAGAAGCTGTGGACCACCAACCGACCGGGCGACAACCTCCTCCTTTACCAGGCGGTCAGTGCGGAGGAAGAGGCGGAGTGGGTTGCGGAGGCCATCAAGACCCAGGTCTCCTGTGGGCTTGCACAGCCAGGCGACTACGCGATCCTGTATCGCACCAACGCCATGTCCCGGGTCTTCGAAGAAGCCTTCATGCGGCTGCAGATCCCCTATGAGATCGTCGGCGGCATCCGCTTCTACGAACGCGCGGTCATCAAGGACTTCATCGCCTACCTGCGAGCGGTCTACAACCCGGCAGATGCCGTGGCGATGCAACGCATCATCAACGTTCCCACCCGGGGGATCGGCGACAAGACCGTCGCCGCCATCCACATCATGGCGGACAACAATAGCTGCTCCATGTACGAGGCGGTGCGCTACTGTGCCGTTGATGTGAACCTCTCGGACCGTGCGCGCCATGCCGTAGCGGGGTTCTATGACCTGATGGAGAGCCTGCAACGCAAGGCGGCGACGCTGCCGCTGACCGACCTCTGCCGCGCAGTGGCGGAGGACAGCGGCTACCTGCGATCGCTGGAGGAGTCCGGGAATGCCGACGACGCGGCCAAGGCTGAGAACGTGCGCGAGTTCGTGTCCCTGGCCCAGCGTTTCCAGGAGACAGCGGACGACCCCACTCTCGGGCGGTTCCTCGAGCATCTCGCGCTGATCTCCGACCTTGATCAGGCGCAGGACTTCGGCAGCAAGGTCGCACTGATGACCCTGCATGCCGCCAAGGGCCTTGAATTCCCGATTGTGTTCATGGTCGGCATGGAGGAAGGCATCTTTCCGCACCAGCGCAGCATGGGTAACGAGCACGAGCTGGAGGAAGAGCGGCGTGTGTGCTATGTGGGGATCACCCGCGCGCAGCAGGTGCTCTACATGACCCACGCCTTCCGGCGGACGATCTATGGTCAGCCCCAGTACCAGAAGGCGTCGCGGTTCCTCGACGACCTGCCGGAAGACCTTGTCGACCGTCAGGCACAGCTTACGGACCAGATGCAGGCGTCGCTGCTGGGAGATGAGGAGGAACTGGGCGAGAAGGACTACGGCGGCCACAAGATCGACCTGACGGATATCATGTCACGCATCAGGCGCAATGGTGAGAAGGCCAAGCAGCGGACAGAGGACGAAGCCAAGAAGGCGAAGGAGCGCTCTCGTCCTGTACCTCCGGCGAAGGGGGCGGAGACAGAGTCTGTGGTGCAGGAGGAGAAACCGCGACGCAAGAGGAATAACACGTCCCCAACGCCGCAAGCGGAACAGACAGGCCCCGTGGTGGAGTTCCAGCCGGGCGATCATGTGCAACACCCCAGCTTTGGTGGTGGCACCGTCGTGGCCGTATCGGGCAAGGGGAAAGAGGCGATCGTCACCGTCGCCTTCCCCCGACAAGGCGTCAAGCAGTTGATGGTTGCGTATGCGCCCATCCAGAAAGTCTGAACACCGGGCAGAGGACGTTGCCTGCCGTCCGAAGGATGCAGATGAAACCCAAGGAACCTCGCGGTTCGCGCGGTGTGACGCCGCGTGCTCTCATCTTCGGTTGCCTGCTCTTGCCCCTGAACGCCTACTGGGTCACCCAGATGGAGACGACCCGGTATCAGGGGCATCCGACCACCGTCTCACTGCTCTACAACGCAGTCTTTACCCTTCTCCTCCTCGTGGTTCTCAGCGCGGCACTCCAGCGGATCTCCCCGCGGTTGGCCTTCCACCGCAATGAGCTGCTGGTCATCTACTGCATGCAGTGCATTGGCTCGGTCCTCACCGGGCACGACCTGGCGCAGGTCGTTACGCCCCAGATCATCATGCCCTACTGGCTGGCGACGCCTGAGAACAAGTGGGAAGACCTCTTCTTCCAGTACATCCCCAAGCATCTGACCATCAGCGATCCGAAGATTTGGCGCCCTGCCTTCGACGGCGGTACGACCTTCTACACGAAGGAGCGGATCCTGGCGTGGCTGGGTCCGGCCGGCAACTGGGCCACCTTCCTGGCGGTTCTGTCGCTGATGATGCTGGCGATGAACACGCTGCTGCGCAAGCGCTGGATCGACCGGGAGAAGCTGACCTACCCGATCACCCACATGCCGCTCGAGCTCACGCGACCCGGCGCGCCGCTCCTGCGCAACAAGCTGATGTGGATCGGCTTCGCTCTGGCGGCCACCGTTGATATCGTCAATGGCTTGCACGAGCTATACCCCAGCATGCCGCTGATCAAGGTGCGCGTGGTCCACTACGACGCCTACATGTCCACGCTTTTTCGCGGCTATCCCTGGGGCGCACTGGGCGGCACGCGGATCTCCTTCTACCCCTTCGCCATCGGTATGGGGATGCTGCTGCCGCTCGATCTTGCCTTCTCCTGTTGGTTCTTCTACCTTTTCTGGAAGTGCCAGTCGCTGCTCTCTGCGCTGGTGGGCCTGAACCGGATTCCCGGCTTCCCCTATGTCCCCGAGCAGTCCTCGGCGGCCTATCTGGGTCTGTGCGCCTTCTCCCTGTGGATGGCTCGCGACCAACTGGGTGAGATCTGGCACGGGCTGATGAAGGGCGGCCACTATCGCGATGAGGGCGAGCCGACGAGCTACAACACAGCCCTGTGGGTTCTCCTCGGCGGCACCGTCTACCTGACTATCTTCGCGGCACGGATGGGCATGTGGATCTGGCTGGCGGCGTTGGTGTTCATCATCTACTTCATGATATCACTGACGGTGACGCGCGTCCGGGCTGAGCTCGGACCGCCGGCGCATGACCTCCACGGTGGTGGGCCTGATCTGATCCTGACGAATCTGTTTGGTACTGCCCCGGGCATTCTTGACGCCAAGCAGCTCACGAACCTGTCCATGTGTTTCTGGTTCAACCGCGCGTACCGGGCGCATCCCATGCCAATCCAGCTCGAGGCCTTCAAGATCGCAGAGGCGGCGGGCATACCCCTGCGGGGCATGGCCGTGGCCCTGGCACTGGCGGTTGTAGTTGGCTCCTACTCCGCCTTCTGGGCGCAGATCCACCAGTACTACACCTACGGGATCGCCGCCAAGATGCATGAGGTTGCCCAGATCTTCGGGCGCGAGCCCTTTCAACGGCTGCAGTCGTGGCTGGTGACGCCCTTCCCAACACGCTGGCCTCGCATCGGGGCTTACGGGACGGGCTTTATGTTCACGCTGATCCTGATGTTCCTACGCGTGAACTTCGTGTGGTGGCCCTTCCATCCGGTGGGGTACGCCATCTCGTCGAGTTGGTCGATGAACTGCCTGTGGCTGCCGATCCTGATCGCCTGGGTCATCAAGGCCACCATACTGCGCTACGGTGGCTACAAGATGTTCCAGGGCGCGATCCCTATTGCGCTGGGGCTGGTTCTGGGCGAGTTCGTGGTGGGGAGCATCTGGACCCTGATTGGGATCATCCTGCAGATCAATACCTACGCCTTCTGGGTGTAGGTTGGTTGGGTTGGATCGAGATTCTGGGGTGCTATGCGGAACAACTGCTTGACAGTGAGCGTCTACTACTATAATCTGTAGTAGCAACTCGGGTGGTCTTCGCACCAAGGGAGGCAACAGCCATGTTCCGCAGACAACGTCAAGCAGATTGCACACCAGGGCGTCTCCTTCTCGGGCTGGGGGTCTGTGTGGTCATCGCGGTGATCCTGGCGGGCTGTGGGGGGGACGATGAGTACTACTACCCGCCCTATGACGAGTTCCCGCACTACAAGCGACTGACGATCCTTCTGAACGTCTCCGACGCGTCGGCTCGCGCTCTGGGTGGCGTGACAGTCTGGGTAGACGGGATCGCGCAGGCGGAGCTGACCTCCTGGGACTACGTGACCCTTGGCAACGGGTACCCGATCGATTGGCAGGGGTTCCAGACGAACTGGGTCAAGGCCGGTTTCACGGTGGCCCTGTATGACTACAATGACCGCGTCAAGGTAGAGGTCGTCGTGTCGAAGGCCGGCTACTACTCGCAGTCCACGAGTTTTTGGATCGACGACTCGCTGACAAACGATGTGCGCGCACGAGAGACTTTTGTGATGGAGCCGAATCTGGGGCCGGCCTCGGCGGGAGTTAAAAAGCCGCGACCGAAGGCACAGCCCGGTGAGGTCATCAGCTTTGGGAAGGGCGCCAGTTCGGCCCATGTGGACAAGGCGATGTACCAACTCTCCGCAGCAACCGAGGCCGTACTGGTGCGACGCGAGCCGCTCGTGATTGGCTAGAGGGTCCGGCAAGAGCAAAGCAGTGTATCAGGGCGGAGGCAGCCTCAAGGAAGGCGGCCTCCGCCTTTCGCTTTTTGGGGAAGGAGTCTGCGGGGCGTCTGTGGAATACCCTGTCTGCAGGACCGTGGGTCTCGGGGAGCGCCACGTGGTTTGGGCGAGACCGAGGGCCTGGCCTGACGGCACGTCGGCTGGTTGGCCGACGGCTGGAGCAGGCGTTGCAGATTTGCGGGGCCGACGGCGGGCTAGGAGCAGCGACGGACCCCGGCCGTCAGGTCTTCGAGGAGATGAGTGTGGGATGAAGGACAGAGATCGCAGGGCTCCGGCAAAGCCGGCAAAGAAGACGCAGAAAGAGCTCAAGGAGCGACGTCAGAAGAAGCACGAGAAGGAGAAGCCCTCGACCGGGGTCGTGTAGGGCTACGGTACTTTCATGCGATACGTACTCGGACTTGACGGTGGCGGCACGAAGTGCGATGCCGTCCTGATGGATGAAGAGGGAAGGGTGGTAGGCTGGGGACGGGGAGGTTCGACGCACGGTCTGTATGTCGGTGAAGAGGCCGCCTACCGGTCGGTGCATGACGCCGTCCTGGGGGCGGTCGCCGACTTCAAGCCCCAGATCGACCGAGTCGCCGGGGCAGCGCGCTGGGCGGCCATGGAGGAATGGCTGGATCAGTCGGTGCCCCGTGAGCACTTCGTGCCGGTCTCCGAGGTCACCATGGGTTTGGCCATGGCGCTTGCGACCCATGGCGTCCTGGTGCTTTCGGGAACCGGCAGTTTCGTGAATGCTCGCTCGGCCGACGGCCGATCAGTGCATGAGGGCGGACAGGGGCCGATCATTGCCGACGAGGGCAGCGCCCATCACATCGGCATCCTGGGCATCCGGGCCGCCTTTCGCTCACATTGGTCTGAAGCGCGGCACACCTCCCTGGCCGAGGCGATCCCGCGGGCCTACGGTGTCGAGAAGCTGCGGGACGTGTTCAACCTGCTGTACGTGGATCGGATTGGGCGAGCGCAGATCGCGGCGGCCGCCAAGACGGTCGACGAAGAGGCCATGAAGGGCGATCGTGTCGCGATCCGGGTCCTTGAGCAGGCCGCGGACGAGCTCGGCGAGCTCCTCGTAGAGGTCATCCGTGGCATCGGCTTCGAGGATACCGACGAGTATCTGGTAGCGACGGGAAGTGTGGCCCAGGGCTCCAGCATCTTCTGGAATCGCCTCTGCCGCATCGCCCACGAAGTGGCTCCACGACTACGCCCGGTTCAGCCCAAGATCAAGCCGGTGATGGGTGCCTGCCTCCTGGCCCTGCGTGACCTTGGGGTCGAGTGGACACCTGAGCTGCCGGCGCGGATTGAGCAAACGCAGACGGGCGTTCCCCGTCACCGAGCGCAGGATTCCGGCGGTTAGTCCCGGGGTCCTGCGTCGCGAGATAGTGCAGACAGAAACCCCAAACCCAAGGAGCGGGCCATGCTTGCCCTCAAGCTTCTCAATAGCTTCCGTGAGCAGTTCGACAAGCTCGAAAAAGAGCAACTCGATCGTATCGACCAGGCCGCCGAGGTTGTTGCCAACTCGGTGATGAACGGCGGCGCCTGGCACGTCCATGATACCGGACACATCATCGACCGCGAGCTCATCCATCGTGGCGGCGGCCTCATGTTCATCCGGCCCTTCTCGTGGCAGTTCTCGGTCAACGATCCGCTTCCGAAGTGCCGACGCGAGCGCCCACCAGTCGACCCCGATTACAACGTGGCGATGGAGACCGTTCGCCTGGCGGTGGCGGCCTCGGGTATCCGCAAGGGCGACGTCATCACCATCGGCTCCGTGAGCGGCCGGTCACTGCCGCAGATCGAGCTGGCCCTGGAGTGCAAGCGCATCGGCTGCACGGTGATCGTGATCTCCTCGGAGAACTACTCCTCGCAGGTCGAGTCCCGCCACCCGTCGGGGAAGCGCCTGTATGAGTGCGCCGACATTTTCATCGACAACCAGGCCCCGCTGGGCGACGGCCACATGGAAGTGGAAGGCTACGACGTGCCGGTGTTCCCGCTGTCGGGGATCAACGCAGCCATGATCATGTGGATGGTCGTGGCGGGCGTCATTGAGAAGATGACCGCCGCCGGCAAGCAGCCGCAGGTCTGGAAGAGCGCCAACATCGATGGCGGCGGCGACCGCAACAGCCACCTCGACCGCGAAGTCGTCGACGTGATCGGTTACTGATTCCCGCTCGGGCCGCCAGGACGAAGCACTCGAGCCCAGGTGACGAGATACCCCATGGCAATTGATCGCTACATCGAAGCCGTACAAGGTGGGCTGCGGCAGCTTGCCGAGACTCAGCAGGAGCCGATGCGAGAGGCTGCCGAGGTCATCACGGAGGCCATCGTCGATCGTCGGCAGGTCTTCTCTTTTGGCGCCTCGCACTCGTTCATCCTTACGGAAGAGATGGTCTACCGCACCGGCGGCCTGATGCTGGTGAACCCCATCTACCCGCAGGGGATGAACCTGATGGTGCGTCCGCTGACGATGACTTCGCAGATCGAGCGTCTTCCAGACTACGGGGCGCTGCTGCTGCGCAACTCGCCGGTGAAGGCGAAGGACGTGCTGATCCTGTCTTCGACCTCCGGGCGCAATCATGTGATCCTGGACATGGCCCTCGCGGCCCGCGAGATGGGAGTGACGACGATCGGCATCACCGCCCTGGACTACTCGCGGGAGGTCGCGAGTCGGCACCCGAGCGGCAAGCGGCTGTTCGAGCTGGTGGACGTGGTGATCGACACCTGCAGCCCCAAGGGGGACGCTGCCGTCGAGTTCGAGGGTTTCGCTCAGAAGTCGGGACCCCTGTCGACGGTCCTGGGCTGCACGGTGGTGAATGCCCTGATCTGCCAGGTGATCCAGAATCTGCTGGATCGTGGGGAGACGCCGCCGGTGTTCATCAGCGCCAACCTCGACGGCGGGGACGAGCACAACGCCCGGCTGCTGGAAGAGAATCGCGACCGGATCCACTACTTGTGAGCGCCCTGTGGGGCGTGTAGACTATCCCAAGATCGGAACAGGGCCGGCGGCTGCCGTCGTCGCCACACCGGCTTTCCCTCGTACGCTCAGAAGGAGACCCTGATATGTCCTACAACCTCAAAGACGCCTACAGACTGCTGTGTGACCAGCTCGCCGACCGCAAGGTCGATGTGGAGGCTGTGAAGGCATGCCTCAAGGCCCAGGTGATCGAGACGCCGAGTTGGGCCTACGCTGACGGCGGGACGCGGTTCAAGGTCTTCAAGCAGGCCGGAGCTGCCGTCTCCATCCAGGAGAAGCTGCAGGATGCCGCCGAAGTGCACAAGCTCACCGGCGTATGCCCGCGGGTGGCCGTGCATGTGCTATGGGACTTCGTCGATGCTGATCCGCTGGAGGCCAAGGCCTACGCCGAGTCCCTGGGCGTCAAGATCGGTGCGATCAACCCGACGCTGTTCGAGCAGGACGAGTACAAGCTGGGGTCGGCCTGCCACCCGTGCCCGAAGGTGCGGCAGAAGACCATCCAGCACATGCTCGACTCCGTGGAGATCGGCAAGCAGGTCGGGTCCGACTTCCTGAGCCTGTGGTTCGGCGACGGGACCAACTACCCCGGCATGGACGACTTCCTGGAGCGCAAGCACCGGATGGAGGAGGCCCTGCAGACCGTGTACAAGGCGATGCCCGCGAACATGGTCATGGGCATCGAGTACAAGATGTTCGAGCCCGCCTTCTACCACACGGATATCGCCGACTGGGGAATGGCCTGCAAGTTCGGCGAGAAGTGCGGACCGAACGCCAAGGTGCTCGTGGACCTGGGGCACCACGCCCGGGCCACCAACATCGAGCACATCGTCGCCTTCCTGATCGATGAGGGACGCCTCGCAGGCTTCCACTTCAACAACGCCCGCTACGCGGACGACGACCTGACCTTCGGGTCGGTCAATCCCTACGAGGGCTTCCTGATCTACAACGAGCTGGTGAAGGCCGAGGCGAAGGACCCCAACCTGCACATCGCCTACATGATCGACCAGAGCCATAACGTGAAGCCCAAGATCGAGGCCATGATCCAGACGGTCGAGAGCATCCAGTTCACCTACGCCAAGGCCCTCTGCATCGACCGCAAGGCCCTTGCCGAGGCTCAGCGGAATGGCGACATCGTCGGGGCAGAGAACGTCATGCAGCAGGCCTTCTTCCTGGACGTGCGGCCGCTGGTGCATGTCGTCCGCGAGGAGATGGGTGTGCCGACCGAGCCGCTCAAGGCCTACCGCGAGAGCGGGTACCAGCAGAAGATCGAGAGCGAACGCGGCATTCGCAGTGGTGGTGGCGGTCTGGGGTAGCAGGCGTCCCGTCACGGGCAACCGAATCCCGAGAGCACAGAGAACCAGAAGGGCGGCAGGCCATGACCTGCCGCCCTCTTTGCTGCCTCCGAAGGGGTCCTATGTTACTGGGCCGAAGGTGCGCCGGCGGTCCAGCAGGGGACCCTGACCTCGTCGCCGGGGCCATAGTCGTAGATGACGAACCGTACCAGGCCATCGCCGTCGCGGTCGCTGAAGGCCTCGGCCAGCTTCGCCTTCTCTGTCGCCTCGACGAGCACGCACTTCGTGCTCCCGGTCACGTCCTTGAGCCGGTACAGGGCGCTGCCGTCTTCGTTCGCGAGGGTCTTCCCGGCATAGTACTGCCAGGGCGCCATCCGCAGGCTGATGGCACTGGTGACCGCTCCGTCGTCGACCCCGGCAACGCTTCCCTCTCCAATCCTCGGGTCCAGGCCCAGCTTGATCTCAACGAGCGGACCGTCAGCGCGCGCTGCCTTCACCAGGTAAGAGGCATCGCTGCCGTCGTCGTTGCGCAGACGCACCTGGCGTCCGACGAGGGCTTCCGGTGCGGGGGCAAGCCCGGCGAACCTCACCCGCAGCGTCGAGTGGCCCCAGTCGCAGCTCTCGATCTTCCCGGTGCACTCGCCTGTGGCTTGCCGCAGCGCCATGCCCGCCTTGCGCAGGAAGGTGCCGCCCAGAAGGACTGCGGTCTCGGGCTTCCCGTTGCGCTCGCGCCAGAAGGCGTAGAGGGCATCCGTCTCGAGCCCGTCCTCAGTCCGACACAGGCCTCCGCCGGTGCGCTGGAACACAAAGGTGTCCGTGAAGCCCGTGCCTTCGACACGTATCGCCAGGGGCTCGAAGCCGTCAACGGGCGTTCCGGTCACCCGAACCGGCACAACACGTCCGAGACGGCTTTGCTTCTCGTAGGGCTCCAGGACGGAGAGGAACTGGCTCGCGAGAGGAGCCTTGCCCTGCTGCTGCCAGACCGCCCAGGTGATCTCGTAGTTGGACTTGCCGCCGGGTGCCTTGCCTTTCGCCGTGGCGAGCTTCCCGCCCGAGGGCGACACACAGGTTAGTCGCAGGCCCAGGTCTGTCTGGTCGCGGAGAGCATAGTCGAGACTCCAGGGGCCGGTCGGCGTTCCTCGCGCCACATCGTACAGGAAGGCGAAGCAGGACAGGTCCGGGTGGACCTTGCGGATCTCGGTGTCGTCCCCGTACTTGCTGTCGGGGCCGGCCAGAGTCCCCGTGGCCTGCGGCGTCATCGAGACGCCCTGGAGTGTTGCCTCCCCATCCGGTCCGTGGAAGCTCCAGTACTGCGTCTCGCCGCCGAAGACGCGCTCCAGGGTCACGCCGTAGCAGTCGCGGTCGTCGATGTCCACCAGGGCAATCAGTCGCTCGCGCTTGGGGCGCGGTGTTGCCTCGCCCATGAGCTGGGATTCGGCGATGGCCACACGAGCCGGTGCGGAATCGGCGAAGCTGGTGAGCTTGCCGCGACCGAAGTCCCGGGTGCTGTACTTGTCCACGTGGGTGACGTAGTGGGTGCCCCAGTTGGTCTCCCACGAACCGGCGTAGGTCCAGCCGACGGGGTAGCCCAGTTCCGGCAGCAGCTTTCGTTGCATCGCTTCGAAGCCCATCGTCAGCATGTCCGGGTGCGCGTGCTGCAGCGTCCGGCCGTACCGCATCCAGAGGGCACGCTGGCGGTCACCTGTGCCTGACCGGAGGATCGCGTGGCCGAAGCCGTCGAGGATATCGCTGGTCTGCTGAACCTGCCATCCGCGTTCCTTGCCGACCTTCTCTACTTCCGCTCTGAGGGCTGGGTCCTGTACCTGCGAAGGCACCTCGCCCTTGGGGCCCCACAGGGCCTGGGCGAACTTGGGGTCGCGAGTGAGGCTGAAGATCTCGGCGAAGCTCCCGGGCACCAGCGGATAGCCCTGTTGCGGCGCCGGGATGCTGGGTCTGCCTGCACCGCCGGTGTCGCCTGCGCTGGGATAGGTGCGACCGATCAGGCTGTCATCGAGCGGGAAGTCGTAGAGCCGGCGGAACTTGGGATCGCGCGCCAGGGACACGAAGCGCGGTGCCTTGTACAGGTCCGGGTACACCTGTGCGACCCGGTCGAGCAACAGGATCAGCCGGGTCATGTCACCGATCTGGATGCCGTTGTAGCCCTCCGACTCATGCCCGGCGCCATCCTTGAAGTACTCGTTGGTGAGGGCATAGCGTATCCCGTTGGTGTTCAGGAGCCAGTCGATCAAGTCCAGACCCCGAGGTGTGCCCATGCCGAGCGCCACGGTCGCGAGAGTGGTTTCCTGCATCGGCCAGTTGCGGGAGACGGCGTTGTCCAGACAGGCCTGTGCCGTCACCCGATGAACGCCGGCCTCGATGAAGCGGCGGAAGTCCTCAAGGGATTTGATCTCGGGGTGATAGTGCGTCTGGCAGAACCGCACCAGTTCCGCGTCACCGTCGAGCAAGTCGAAGATGAGGTCCCAGGCCTGCGCAGCCTCTTCCATCCGCGGCGTGTCCCAGTTGGGCTGGATGTAGAGGAAGGAGCCTGAGAGCCCCTTCATGCGCACGGTCTCCGGCGCCCCCACGGGCCCTCGGAGGATCGCGTCACGCACCGCCATCTTGCGGTGGTTGAGGTTAAGCGCCATGTCGAGCTGGCTCTCGGCGAAGCGGAACAGCGCAATCGCGGCCTTGTGGGCGTAGCGCTTGTCGCCGGTTGTGACGGCGGCCTGAGCACAGTCGACCACGGCGGGTGTGAAGGTGCGCATGTAGGCTTCCCACTCGTGGTAGTAAGCCACGAAGGGATAGCGCCAGGGGACGCCGGTAGGGGAGATGACCGGGCTCACCGGCTCGCACCCGAAGCCGTCGTCGGGGAAATCGCCGGAGTGCATGTCGCCCTTCTGGAAGTCGTTGGAGGGGAACCAGTTGCCACAGCTCGGGCAGCCGACCTTCCAGGGGTGGTTCTTGGCGTCAAAGATCCAGGGGTAGAACCCACTGCGCCCCTCGTAGATCTTGGTGCCGCAGACGGGGCAGCCCTTCCCGCGCGGGGCCTCACCGGAACTCAGAACCATGAGGCACGTGCGAGGCACACAGGGCCCCGGGATGACGTTGAACACCTCGTCATCGCTCATCGCCAGCCAGGCGGATGCTCGTCCCGAGGCAGGCGCCTTCGAGTCCCGGAGACGCTGCATTTGGGCTTCGGTGTGCAGCGTGCGACGCTGCTTCAGCTCGCTGTAGCCAGCATCACCCACGGGCCACAGGCGCGGGAGTTTGATGCCCTCCCAGTCACGCGTCTCGTAGACCGAACTCCAGGGAAGCACCGACACCGGGAGGTCGAGCTGCCCTCCTGCACCCTCGAAGTGCAGTGTCAGTTCCCCGGGCTTGAGCGCGCGGAAGTAGAACCTCTGCACGGTGTCCTTGGGCCAGCGGTCGAACAGATCCAGCTCAGCGGGAACGACGACCTTCAGTTCGCCGGACTGTGGCGGCTGCTCCAGCGCGACTCGGAAAGTCTGCCCCGGAAACACCCATAGCGGACGGTCGAGGACCTTTAGCGCGGCCCGGCACGGCAGAACACAGATGACAAGCAACGCCAGCGACAGGCAAACAGGCCAATCGCGCATGGTCGCAGCTCCCTTCTTGTGGGCCATCCTCCTGGACACGGAGGGCGACAGTGCCACGAGCCGAAGGCTACCGGCTCACCCTCATGTAAGCGTCCCTGGTAAGGCCGGAGGCGAGCTCTTCGACGTGTATCCGCCACAGGCCGGGCACATCGTTGGGGGCGAGCCTGGCGGTCACCTGCACCTGACCGTCCTTCGCCCCGTAGTAACCGCTGAATTCCGCTGCCCTGCCGTGCGGGTCGAGGATGTCGAGTCTGACCGGCACCACGGCGTCGAGGGGCTTGCCGTCCTCGCCGAGAACCGCTGCCTTGAAGGTGACCTCGTCGCCGGGCTTGGCCTCTGCAGGTGCCTCGACGCTGACTGCCGACAGCGCCTGCGAGGTGACCATGTACACGCGGCCCTCACAAGGACCGAAGTCAGCGGCGATGGTCAGGTTCCCCTCTGCGAGGCGCGCCGTGATTTCGCGTCGGGCCAGCAGGTCGTACACATGGCCGCCCCGAGCCAGGGTCAGCGTGCTCGAAGTCGGCAGACCGTTCTCCATCACGAGACCGTGGTGGCCCACGTAGTCGCCGAACTCACGCAGGTCGTTCACTGCGAACAGGTAGTCCGTCGCGCCGTACTGCCGGACGCGAGTGATGACGTCCGGGGCCGAGGAATCGGCATGGCGGCTGTAGCGTGCGTCGAGAGCCTTGCGCAGATCGGCGGCCGCTTGCAGGTTGAGGCCACGACCCTTGTCGGCCTCCTTCGGGCGGTCGTGACGCGGCAGCAGGAGGTCGGGCTTCAGCGCCGGGCACAGGTTCTCGTCGCCGAGGAGGAGGCCGCCGCGAGCCTGGAAGGCCTTGATCTTGTCGACCACTGAGCGGGTCAGGACATCGCAGTCCACTGCCACGAGGACCTTGTAGCCGTCCAGGCCTTCCTTCTGCACGGTCTCGTCGTAGACGATCTTCGGTTGCAGTTGGGCGTACATGAGGATCAGGTAGGCGTCACCGGCCCAGCCGCCATTCCAGCCATAGGTGCCACGCTGGGCGAAGTTCTGGGAGGCGAAGCTCTCCAGGAAGGCGACATCGCTGGGGCGATCGGGGACCTGCATCAGCGCCGGACCGAGGGGCTCGACGACCGACCTAACCAGCCGCCGCAGCTCGTTCTTGGTCTCTGGATGGGTGTAGCAGTACGAGCTGGTGCTGCCCTCGACCGGCACCAGGGACTGCCACCCGTGGTACATGATGCCCTGGATTGGTCGTGCCATCTTGGTCCAGAAGGCCTCGCGCAGGTGCATCGGCGCGATCGTGATGAACCGGGCGTCCGGGATCTCGCGCTCCCAGGAGGCCTGGTAACGTCCCTGGGCATCCACTCGTCCCGTCCCCGTCGGCCTCGTGTCCTGGTCGTTGAAGGTGGCGGTCTGCGCCTGTGCCTGCTCGCCCGGTTCCGGTGCGGTCTGCGCGCGGTACCAGATGATCTGGGTCATCTTCATGACCTGCTGGTCGGGCCGCGAGGCGCCCTGGGCCATGCAGAACAGCTCGTCGGTGCACAGACCGATGCGGATCGGGTCGGGATAGGAGTACGTCCAGTGGGACAGCACATCGACGTTGCCGCCGCTCCCGTAGACGGACTGGACCCTCACGGCGGGGTCGTGGAAGGTCCACAGGTCCTTGCGGCCGGTCGACTTGAGCCCGGCATCAACGGCCGTGTGCAGGTCGTTCCATCCGTCTCCCTGCTTCCACAGCCACTTGTAGTAGACGTAGAGCGGGTAGTCGTCGGGGATGACGCGGTCCGCCGGGAAGTCCTTGAGGTCGGTGTACTTGACGCCCCAGCGGTTGCCCGCCTCCGCCGGGATGTCATACCCGGCGAACTTGCGGAAGGCCTCGCGGTCGCTCTCATGGAAGCAGGGAGCGGAGTCGCTGCGGACCTCAGTGTGGATGAGCGCCGTCGTCAGGTCGGGATGGCTGCCGTAGGTCTGAGCCATCGAGGCGCCGACGTTGTAGCAGAAGTCGCGGACCTGGGGCAGGCTAGCGCATACATCGGGACGGTCCAGGGCTTTGCCGGTTCGGTCAACGCGCTGCACCTCGGTCTTGCTACGCGCCCAGCTCCCCGGCGAAAGACTCGCCACAGCGCCGACGCCTGCAGCAAGGGCTCGGTCGAGATCGGCGTAGACCCTTGCGCGGTCCTCGGGCTTGCCGGAGACAATCGGCTTGCCTGCCTCCCAGACGGCCGCGAGGTCGATGGGAACACCGATGGCATGGGTGAAGCCGATATCCTTGAGGCGGTCGACCTCGCCCAGGCCTGCGCCCCACATGACGACGGGCATCGTGTGCGGCATCGGGCGAGGCACAAGGGTAAGGGTGAACTCGTCGCGGCTGTGCAGTGGCGTGTCTCCGGGGACGTCCACCTCGGCTGCAAGCTTGTAGGTGTCCGGTCGCAGCGACGTGTCCAGAGCGTAGGACACCGTCTGCACGGCACCGGGTGCGATCTCGGCCAGTGTCATCTTCTGCGGCGCGAAGTTGCCCAGCGTCAGCGTGACCGAAGCGTCCTTCACCGGCAGGCGCTGCAGGTTCTTCACCGCGAAGGCCAGGTCGGCACCCGGCTCCATCCTCACGAAGGTCTTCCGCAGGGAGGTTAGGGAAAGGGCCAGCGGACGGAACTCCAGCACACCGTCGCAGAGGCGCACCTGGTCGAGGATGCCGGGGAAGCCGTGGAAGTAGCTACCGATACGGTCGCCGAGGACCAGGTCCTTCTTGCCGGGCGCGATGCCCTTGCGACCGGGGAGGTAGGTGCTGCCGGCTGCGCCGCCATCGACATAGAAGCAGCCTGTCCCGTTGCCGTCATAGGTGAAGGCGATATGCCGCCACTGGTCCGGCGGGAACTTGACGGGGAGAGAGGCGCAGGTCCCCGTGTCGGTGCCGAAGCCCAGACGCATGATGATGGTCCGAGACCCGGCCCCGTCATCCGGCCCGAGGGTGAGCTGGTAGTCCGTGTTGTCGACGTACTTCTTGTCGAGCAGGAAGGCCTCGGGATAGCCCTTGATCTCGGCCTTGGGCTTGACCCAGAGCTCGACAGAGAAGGCCCCGGTGGGGCAGAGCGCCGGGTTGTTACGGGCCGAGGCGTAGTGAGGCTTGTCTTCAACCGGCCAACCGCAGAAGGACTCGAGGCCGCCGCCGAGGAGCCCTCCGGGAACGAACTGAGCGCCGCGCAAGGTCAGGTCATTGCCCTTACCGGACATGTCCTTGCCCGGTGTATCGCCGTCGAACTGCCACAGAGCGCGGACATGCTTGCCGGTCGCATCGTCCCCGGTGTAGGCTTGTCGGAAGGGCTCGGAGAGCTCTTGGGCGGTGAGGGGAAGCGAAAGCAGAAGGCAGCCTGCAAGGGCGAGAACTGGGGTCACAAGGGGATGCATCACGACACCTCCGTCTGTAGGCAGGCCGTCAGACCTGCTCAGGTACCGGGCAGGGGGTCCTTCTCCGTCGCGCTTTACACGACCTCTGCGGCTGTGGTATCATGCAGCCATCGACACAGGTCCTCTCACTGGGCTTCCCGACCTTCCGGCGAGTTGCTCGGTCAGAGGCGCGATGATATGACGTCGCTGTGTCGGCAGTCGCAGGGACTACCACCCCCCAGGCGGCTGTAAAGGAAGCGAGGTGGTTGCATGTCGTTGGCCAAGGACGATAAGGCCGCGATCATTGAGAAGTACAGGGCGCACGAGTCGGACACGGGGTCGGCGGAGGTGCAGATTGCTCTCCTCACCGGGCGCATCGAGTACCTCACCAAGCACCTGCAGGAACACCGCAAAGACCACCACTCCCGCCGTGGGCTGCTCAAGATGGTCGGGCAGCGCAGAAGGCTCCTCAACTATCTGCGCAACACCAACATCGAGAAGTACCGGGCGCTCATCGCCGATCTCGGCATCCGCCGCTAAGTGTTGAAACAAGTCGCGGAGGCGATCTTTTCGCCTCCGCGATATGTTACGTCTGCAGGCCTTTGCTTGCCTGCAGGCATCTACCAAGGGTCAGGAAGGGCGAGGGAGACGACGGGGAATCAGGGAAAGCAGGGGTTGAGTTGAGACACCCTCACGGGTGCAGCAGGCCCAAAGCAGACGGGTCTTTGCCTCGGCGGCACGCGCACTCCTCACGGGTACGTCAGCGAGACTGCTCCGCATGCGCAGCGCTCCTACCCCCTGTTTTCCCTGCTTCCTCGCACCGTCTCTCGCCCGCTCCGACCAGTCCCAGGAGGACAGAATGGTCCATAAGGTAAGCTGTGATTTTGCTGGACGAGAGCTGACTTTTGAGGTCGGCAAGCTCGCACTACAATCCGACGCCGCTGTTGTGGTCACCTACGGGGACACCGTAGTCCTCGCCACCGCGAACGTGACCGATGAGCCGATTCAGGCCAACTTCGTGCCGCTGCGGGTCGACTTCGAAGAGAAGATGTACGCCGTGGGTCGCATCCCGGGCGGCTTCTTCAAGCGTGAGGGCAGGCCCTCCGACGAAACCGTCATCATGGGTCGGTCCATCGACCGCCCGATTCGCCCGCTGCTCCCCGACGGTCTGCGCAACGACGTCCAAGTGGTCATCAACCCCCTGTCGGTTGAGTCGGACTCCTCGGTCAGTCTCGTTGCCATGATCGCCGGTAGCGCCGCGATGCACATCTCGCGGGTCCCCTTCGACGGCCCCTTCGGAGCCGCGCAGATCGGCCGCGTGGATGGCGAACTCGCTGTGAACCCAACCTTCGAGGCCCTGCGCGAGGGCAAGCTGAACGTGCTTGCCGCCTGCACCCGCGACGGGATTGTTGAGCTCGAAATGGAAGGCGACCAGGTCTCCGAGGCCACCCTGCGCGAGGCCCTCGAGATGGCCCACGCGGCCTCGCAGCCGGTCATCGACGCCATCGAAGAGCTCCGTCAGGTCTGCGGCAAGCCCAAGGCTGACTTCCCGCTGTGGGCGCCGGACCCGGCTATCGTCGACCTCGTCACCTCGCAGTTCGCCGACCGTGTCCGTGCCTGCCTCGACGCTCCGGACAAGGCGAGCCGCAATGCGGACACGGCAGCGGTCGTCAAGGACGTCGTCGCTGCACTGCCCGAGGAACTGGCGGGCAAGGAGTTCGACGTCGAGTATACCGTCGAGAAGCTGCAGAAGAAGCGGCTTCAGGAGATGGTCCTGGACGAGGGGCGCCGCGTCGACGGTCGCACCTTCAACCAGGTACGGCCGATCACCTGCGAAGTTGGCTTCCTGCCTCGTGTGCACGGCTCCGGCCTGTTCACCCGTGGCGACACGCAGGTCATGACGGCGACGACCCTCGGCGCCTTCCGCGACCAGAAGCTCGTGCGCTCCCTCGACGAAGAGGAGTACACCCACTTCATCCACCACTACAACTTCCCGCCCTTCTGCACCGGCGAGGTCCGCGGTATGCGGTCCCCTGGTCGGCGCGAGGTCGGCCACGGCGCTCTTGCCGGGAAGTCCGTTGAGTACGTCATCCCTGAGGATGCGGACTTCCCCTACACCGTGCGTCTGGTCTCCGAGGTCATGGGCGGCGACGCCTCGACCTCCATGGCCAGCGTCTGCGCGTCCTGTCTGTCGCTGATGGACGCCGGCGTGCCGATTAAGGCCCCGGTGGCCGGGATCTCCATCGGCCTGGTCCTGCGAGATTCCGAGAACTACCGGGTCTTCGCAGACATGCAGGCCATCGAGGACTTCCTCGGCCACATGGACTTCAAGGTGGCAGGCACCCGCGAGGGCGTCAACGCGATCCAGGTAGACACCAAGCTCACCCACCTGCCGCTGCAGGTCTGCTTCGATGCTCTCGACCTGGCCCGCGAGGCCCGGTTGGGCATCCTGGACATCATGGCGGAGACCATCCCGTATCCGCGCACCGAGCTTTCGCCCTATGCGCCGCGCATGTACTCGGTGACCATCCCGACCGACAAGATCGGTATGGTGATTGGCCCTGGCGGCAAGAACGTGCGCAAGATCCAGGACGAGAACGAGGTCCAGATCGACATCGACGATACCGGCACCGTGTTCATCTTCGGTATGGATGGCGAGAAGGCCAATGCCGCACGTCAGATCATTGCCGACATGACCCGCGAGATCGCCGTTGGCGAAGTGTTCAAGGGTCGTGTGACCGGCACGACGGCCTTCGGTGCCTTCGTTGAGCTCATGCCCGGTCGCGAGGCGCTGGTGCACATCTCGCACCTGGCCTGGGAACACATCGCAAAGACCGAGGACATCGCCAAGGTCGGCGATACCATGGAAGTCAAGGTCATCGAGGTCGACGACGAGGGCAAGATCCGCGCCAGCCGCAAGGAACTGCTTCCCCGACCGGCCGGCATCCCTGAGAGCAGTGGCGGCGGCAGCCGACCTCGTGGCGGTGGCGGCCCCTCCCGTGGTGGACGTGGCGGGTCCCACAGCGGCGGTTCGCGTGGCGGAAGCCCCCATGCTGGCGGAGAGGGCGGCGAGTTCGATGCCGGACGCGGCAAGTCCTACTTCCGCGAGAAGAAGCGCGACTAGCTGGTAGCTACTAAGCCGGGGGTCTGACTGAGAACATCAGGCAGGCCCCCTTTTGCCCACACAAAGGCGGGCAGGGATCAGCGGCGGTACGGGGAAATACCGGGGGGTGCAGAACGGGGTCGGCGAGCGGTGATACACTGAATGGTCGCGCGCGCAGTCTGATCGTGTGCGCATCTCGGAGGACGTCATGCCCAGACTCGGTTACCTGCTTACCGCGATGGTGACCCCCTTTGATAGTGACCTGAAGGTCGACTACGACCGATTGGCCGCATTGTCCTGCAGGCTTGTCGACGAAGGCTCTGACGGGCTGGTAGTTGGAGGAACGACAGGCGAGTCACCGACCCTGTCGAAGGACGAAAAGCTGCAGATGTGCCGCGTGGTGCGGGAGGCAGTTGGCAGCGACGTGATCGTCGCTGCGGGGACAGGCGGGAACGATACCGCTGCCTCCATCGAGCTTACACGTGCTGCTACGGAACTGGGTATCCTCGACGCCGTAATGCTGGTGGGACCGTACTACAACAAGCCTCCGCAGGAGGGCTTCTACCAGCACTTCAAGGCCTGCGCTGCAGCTACCGACCTGCCTGTGATCCTGTACAACGTGCCGGGGCGCACGGGCAAGAACATCGAGGCGGCTACGGTCCTGCGGCTGGCGCACGAGGTTCCGAATATCGTTGCGGTCAAGGAAGCCTCGGGCGATCTGGTGCAGGTGAGCCGTATCTGTGCCGGAGCACCTGACGGCTTCGACGTCTACTCCGGTGCCGATGAGTTTACGCTTCCCATGCTGGCGGTCGGCTCGGTCGGCGTCATCAGCGTGGTCTCGCATCTGGTCGGCCCGGATATGGCCAGGATGCTCCAGGCCTTCCACACGAAGGACACGGAGACGGCCTGGCGACTGCACCACAGGCTGCTGGACATGTTCGAGGCCTGCTTCCTGCCGTCGGGGAACCCCGCCTGTGTAAAGTACGGGCTGGAGGTTCTGGGCTTCCCTGTTGGCGGCTGCAGGCTGCCGATTGTCCCGCCCAGCGAAAAGGACAGCGCTCGGATCAAACAAGTCTGCGAAGACCTCGGGCTCCTCTGAAGGATAGCCCACCCAGGCCGTCGCCTGCGTAGTCGACGGCCGACGACGGGGCCATGAACCGACAGTCTTGTGCCAACCTGCTGGCTGAGATTGCACAGGAGGTGCAGTCCTGCGCGAAGTGTCCTCTCGCGCAGGGCCGTACCCTTGCGGTTCCCGGTGAGGGGCCACTGGACGCTCGAATCATGCTGATTGGCGAGGGCCCCGGGTTCCAGGAGGATCAGCAGGGCCGGCCCTTTGTGGGGCCTGCCGGTGAGTTGCTCAATCGGCTGCTGGGACTTGCCGGGTTGCGTCGCGAGCAGGTGTTCATCACCAACATCGTGAAGTGTCGGCCACCGAACAACCGGGAGCCCCTGCCGGAGGAGGTGGCCCAGTGCCGCGACTTCCTCAACGGTCAGATTGCGCTCGTCAACCCGAAAGTCATCTGCACCCTGGGCCGTCCTGCCATGCACACTTTGGTCGATGCGACCGCCTCGATCACCCGCGAGCACGGCAAGCCCCGGAGGGTTGACGGGATCCTCTGCGTGCCCCTGTACCATCCTGCCGCCGCGCTGCACCGGCAGGATCTAGGACCTCAGTTGGAAGCCGACATGCTGAAGCTGAAAACGATTCTTGAGCAAGCGCTGGGCCAGGCCTGACGGATCAGGCCCCGGGCTGGTGGATACTGGACCAAGGCCCGGCGTATCACCTCTGCTGTGAATACCACTATGAGTAACCTACCAGATGCACCGTCGTCGTTGCGCGTCATTCCCTTGGGCGGAGTTGGGGTGATGGGCAAGAACATGATGGTCCTCGAACAGCGCGGCGAGCTACTGATCGTCGACTGCGGCCTCATGTTCCCCAACGAGGATACCCCCGGGGTAGACCTTGTGATTCCCGACCTGACCTATGTGCTCGACAACGCCGAGCGAGTTGCCGGGGTCGTGCTGACCCACGGGCATGAAGACCACATCGGCGGCCTGCCCTTCCTGCTGGAGCAGATGCCTGCCCTGGTGTGGGGGACTCCGCTGACGCTGGGCCTGCTGGAGAACCGGCTCTCTGAGTTCGAGCCGTCAGCCGGCACTGAACTGATTCCCGTCTCGGCCGGCGACACCGTGCAGGTCGGGAGCTTCACGGTCGACTTCTTCCGGGTCAACCACTCGGTGCGCGACGGCGTTGGTCTGGGCATCCACACCGACCAGGGCCTCGTGGTCCACACCGGTGACTTCAAGTTCGACCAGACCCCGGTCGACGGGATACACACCGACTTCCAGGCACTGGCACAGTTCGGCCTCGAGGAGCCCCTGGCGCTGTTGTCCGACTGCACCAACGTGGAGAGACCGGGCTTCGCCGGTTCGGAGTTGGAGGTGGGGCAGAGGTTCGAGGAACTATTCGCCCAGGCCAAAGGTCGTATCATCGTTACCTGCTTTGCTTCGCACATCGCCCGGATCGAGCAGGTCTTCAAGTACTCAGAGAAGGTTGGCCGCAAGGTCGCCATCGCTGGGCGCAGCATGGTGCGGAATGCTCGCGTGGCTCGCGAACTGGGGTATCTGTCGGTGCCCGAGGGCACCGAGGTGCCGCTGGAGGTCGCCTCGGAGATGCCACCCGAGCAGGTAACGATTATCGCTGCCGGTAGCCAGGGCGAACCCTTCTCGGCTCTTGCGCGCATGGCGGTTGGCGAGCATCGTTGGATTGAGGCCGGCGAGGGCGACACGGTCATCATCTCGGCCAGCGCGATTCCCGGCAACGAGAGCATGATCCTGCGCAACATCGACAACCTGTTCCGCAATGGCGCGCACGTGATCTACGGTCGCGACGAAGGGGTTCACGTCTCCGGTCACGGCAACCGCGAGGAACTGCGGCTGATGCTGAGCCTGACGCACCCGCAGTATGCTGTGCCGATCCACGGCGACTACCGTCATCTGGTGCTGTACAAGGACCTCGCCGAGGAAATGGGCATACCCGAGGAACGCGTGCTCATCATGGAACTGGGGATGGCCTACGAGTTCAAGAACGGCCAGGTGCGACAGGTCAGCGGTATCCCCAGTGGCGCAGTCAACGTCGATGGTCTCGGCGTGGGCGATGTCGGCGATGTGGTGATCTCCGATCGACAGGCCCTTGCCGAGGAGGGCATAGTGCTGCCCGTGCTGGCTCTCGATGCCACGACCCATGAGATCGTGGGCGGGCCGGACATCTACTCGCGCGGCTTCGTGTACATGAATGAGTCGGAGGACCTCATCGCCGACCTCAAGGAGACCGTGCTGTCGATCTATGACAAGCAGGCCGCCGAGGGCCCGATTGACCCCGAGCGGCTGTACGACAGACTACGCTCAGGCATTGGAAAGCGCGTCGACCAGCTCACCGGAAGGCGCCCGATGGTCGTCCCGGTCATCCTCCCGATCGGTGAGGAGGCGCCGCGGGAGATGGACAGCGACGCCTTCCTGCCATGACCTGCCCGGTGCGAAGCTAACCCAGAGACACCCTTCGACACAGGGGGAAAGCCGATATGGTTCGAAAGGCATCACACCTGCGCACCATCGCAGTCCTGATCGGGACCACCATCACCTGCCTGCTGCTGACGCTCCTCGCAGGCTGTGGCGGTGGTGGCGACGGACAGGTACCCACAGAACTGACCATCAGCCCGGATACCTTCACAGCCCGAGTGGGTGACCTTGTGCCGATGAAGGCCTATGCAACCTACGAGGGCGGGGCTGTTCGCGAGGTGACGTCCAAAGTCACCTGGGGCAGCGATGTGCAGCAGGTCGCGACAGTAAGCGCCTCGGGGAGCCTGCGGGCACTGGCAGCCGGCAGCACTGCGATCACTGCTGTCCTGGGCAAGCTCACGAGCAAGGCGGCTGCGGTCACCGTGCAGGACGTGCCAACGCTGCCGACCGCCGCCTATCTGCCCCTCAAGGCGGGCAACCAGTGGGAGTACACCGGCACCGAGGTCAACCCGCTCAGCGTGAAAGCGTCGGCGGTGACGATCACGCTGACGATGACGGTTTCACAGCAGTTGGTTCGCGATGGCGAGGTCTGGTGGCAGGTGCTGGCCAAGACGAGTGACCCGCAGAGCACACCGGTGCGAATGTACCTGCGCCACGATGCCGCCGGGCTGAGGTCGAGCGAGACGGCTGGTCACCCGGCAGTCAACCTCATGGCTACTCCGCTGCAGGCGGGCAACTCCTGGGTGCATCCCGAGGACTCGCGTCGCTCCTATGTGATCGAGAGCACCACGGAGACGGTGACCGTGCCCGCCGGCACCTACACGAACTGCGTGAAGGTCGTCGAGACGGACACCGGCTACACACCCGAGAGCCTCATCTCGGTCTGGTACAAGGATGGTGTGGGCATCGTGCAGGAGCAGGTCTACGCCGGCACGACCCTCGAGAGTGAGCAGAAGCTCGTGCGAATGCACGTCAACTAGCACTCGGTAGTCTCTATCGCAAAAGCGAACGCCGTCCCTGCTCAGGGACGGCGTTTCCGTGTGTCCATGCAAAGCCCCGAAGGGCCGTCAGTACTTCTGCACCAGTTCGGCAGCCGCTCGACCGATATCCTCCCAGTCGGGGGTCGCAGCTCGCTCCAGGACCGGACTGGCCGGCACCGGGATGTCCATGGCTGCGATCCGCGTCGGCGGAGCCTGCAGGTAGTCGAAGCAGGACTCCACGATCCTCGCCACGACCTCGGCAGCGATGCCTCCGGTCATGTGCCCCTCCTCAGCAACCACCACGCGACCGGTCTTCTCCACTGAGGCTGCCACCGTGTCGGTGTCCATGGGGGCCAGGGTGCGCAGGTCGATGACCTCAGCGGCGATGTCGTACTTGGCGAGGGCCTCGGCGGCCTTCAGTGCCTCCTCAGTCATGCGCGAGTAGGCGACGATGGTGACATCCTCCCCGTGACGGACGACCTTCGCCTCTCCCAGAGGCACCGTGTAGTCACCCTCCGGGACCTCCCCACGCCGACCGTAGAGGATCTTGCTCTCGATGAACACCACCGGGTCGTCGCAGCGGATCGCGCTCTTGAGCAGGCCCTTCGCATCTTCGGCAGTGGAAGGCGCCACGACGATCAGTCCGGGCGTTGCCACCAGCCACTTCTCGAGTGACTGCGAGTGCGTCGGTCCGTAGCCCCTGCCGGCTCCCGCAGGCGTCCGCAGCACCATCGGCACACGGGCCTGCTCGCCGAACTGGTAGCGGAGCTTCGCCGCATGGTTCGCGAGCTGGTCCATGGCCAGGGTCAGGAAGTCCATGAACATGATCTCGACGACCGGCCGCAGACCCGTGAGGGCGGCGCCGACGGCGACACCCACAAAGCCTCCCTCAGAAATGGGAGTGTTGCGGACACGGTCGGCGCCGTACTTGTCCGCCATCCCTGCGGTGAGCTTGAAGGCCCCGCCGTAGCCGGCGATGTCCTCGCCCATCAGGATGACGCGCTCGTCGCGCGCCATCTCCTCCTCAAGGGCCTGGCGGATCGCATGTGAGTAGAAGAGTTCAGCCATGATGTAGTCTCAGGTTCCTGTCGGCAACGTGGTCTTCATCAGACGGCAAGGGCACCGCAAGAGCGGACCTCAGAAGGTGACAAGCAGATTGTCGGCAACCGTCTGCGGGTCCGGCTCCGGGCTCTCGCGTGCGAACTGCACGGCAGCCTCAATCTCCTGATAGGCCTCGGCCCGAGCCTGCTCCAGGTCGGTCTCGGTGGCAAGACCCTCCTGCTTGAGACGCTCCGCCATCAGCAGGAGTGGATCTCGTGCCGCCCAGGCCTGCTCCTCCTCCTCAGGCCGGTACTCGCAGGCATCGCTCTTGGAGTGACCACAAAGACGGTAGGTCATGGCCTCGATCAGGAAGGCGCCCTCACCGACTCGAGAGCGCTCCGCAGCGTCATGCACGGCCTTGCGCACTGCGAAGTAGTCGTTGCCGTCGACGACGGAGGTGGTCAGACCATAGCCCTTGGCCCGCTCGGCCACACTGGGCTGCTTGAAGGCCTGGCGTGTCGGCGTGCTCATGGCGTACTGGTTATTCTCGCACAGGTAGAGGATGGGGAGCTCCCAGGTCGTCCCCATGTTGACGGCCTCGTGGAAGGTGCCCTGACCCGACGCGCCATCCCCGAAGAAGCAGAGCACTACCTTGCCGGTGTGCAGCAGCTTCTGGCTGAGCGCTGCCCCGGTCGCGATGGGCGTCATGCCACCGGTGATCCCATTGGAGCCCAGGAAGCCGATGGAGAAGTCCGCCATGTGCTGGCTGCCGCCACGTCCGCCGGAGTAACCGGTGGCTTTGCCGAACAGCTCGGCCATGACACGCCGGGAGTCGGCCCCCTTCGCGAGGAAATGACCGTGCCCGCGATGGTTGGAGGTCACCAGGTCGTCGGGACGTAGCCCGGCGATGGAACCCATGGCGGAGGCTTCCTGACCCATGCAGAAGTGCGAGGTGCCGGTGATGACGCCCTGGCCGAAGAGGCCGTCCAGCGCCTCCTCGAAGCTGCGGATCAGGACCATCGTGCGGTAGTGCTTGAGTAGCTCGGATCGGTCGTAGTTCACGAGAAGCTCCGTATCACGACGGCTGCACGCCGTCCGCTGGGAAGGTCGACAGCCTCCACCAGGCGAGGCTGATCAGACTGCTCGCCCAGGGCGGCGGCTAAGTCAAGGGCAAGCGAGGCACCGAAGGCATAGCCGTAGCTGGCCGACGGTTTCCAGGGGTCTGCAGGCTCAACCCCGGCATCCAGACAGGCTGCCCTCTTGGCCGTGTCGGCGTCCTCTTGCCCGTAGCCGCCAAGCCCCACACCCGCGAGTTCGGCGTGGACCTGTGCACCACGGTCTGCAGCGTGCTCGGCGCTCTCCAGGAGGAACAGACACGCACCCTCACCGGGAACCACTCCGGTTGGCAGGCCTCCGGCGCTGTTGAGGGCGGCGAGAAGCGCTTCGCTGAGGACATCCACGCCGCCGGCCAGGACCACCTCTGCCCGTCCCCAGCGCACCAGGTCAAGCCCGTAGCGAAGAGCATCCCCGCTGGAGGTTCCGCCGGCGGTCACGGTCGAGACCGGCCCCTCAATCTTGTACTCAATCGCGGCCAGGCTCGCGGGTGAGTTGGCGAAGCTGTGGGTGAAGATCATCGGCGACGCGAAGCGCAGGCCCTTGGCCTGAACCCGCGCCGTGACGTTGTGCATTGAGTCCAGGCAGCCGAAGGCAGTTCCCACGGACAGCCCGAAGCGCGGGTGGTCGAGTTCGCGCCAGCCCAGACCGGCATCCTCCAGCGCCAGCGCACAGGAGGCCAGCAGGAACTCGGAGCAGCGGTCGAGGTAGGTCTTCTCGCTTTCGAGGTAGTCCTCGACGACGAAGTCCAGGCACTCGGCAAGTTGCGGTAGAGCGGGCCAGTTGCCCTGCAGTCGTTGGGGCTCTCGGCAGCCCTGACGGCCCTCCAGGAGACCGGCATGGAAGTCCTCGCGGCCGATGCCGATGGCGCTGATGGGGCCCAGTCCGGTGATGACCACTGCACGCGGCTTGCTCATGCCTGGTCACCTCCGATCTCGCCGAGGACAACGCAGGCGTTGCTGCCGCCGACCCCTGCGCTGATCGATGCGGCGTAGTGCACCGGCCAGGGGCGCGACTGGTTCACCACGTAATCCAGGTCCATCGCCGGGTCCGGCACACCGTCGTTCATAGTGGGCGGCACCAGTTGGGTCTCGAGGGCCTTCACCGTGGCGATCGCCTCCACGGCTCCCGCAGCGCCCATCAGGTGCCCGATGGCGCCCTTGATGGAGCTCACCGGAATCTCCGCGGCATGCTCGCCGAGGACGGTCTTGATCGCGTGCGTCTCCTCAGGATCGTGGTACTCGGTTCCGGTACCGTGGGCATTGATGTAGTCGAGACGCTCGGGAGCAAGGTCCGCATCTGCCAGCGCCTCGGTCAGCACACGGATCATCCCGTTGCCGCCGGGATCGGGGGCAGTGAGATGGTAGGCGTTGTTGTTCTGCCAGCTCCCCAGGACCTCGCAGTAGATGCGCGCGCCACGAGCCTGAGCGTGATCCAGCTCCTCCAGGACCAGCACTCCGGCGCCCTCACCGAAGAGCGTGCCACTGCGGTTTGCACTGAAGGGGAGGATGTCGTTGGCAGTGATCGTGCGCAGAACGCTCAGGCCGCCCAGTGGGCTCCGAGCCAGGGCGTCATGCCCTCCGGCGAGCATTACATCGGCCCGACCGTAGCGCACGTAGTCGAAGGCGGTCCCAAGGGCGGCCGCTCCCGAGGCACAGGCGACCGACAGCACGCTCATGGGCCCGCGCAGACCGAAGAGCCGGCACAGGTGGTTAAGAGCCGTGTCGAAGCTGAACTCCTTGAAGCAAGCCGCAGACGCCTCACCGGCCAACCAGCTCTCGACGTAGGCATCCCAGGACACCGAGCCGCCGAAGTTGGTGGACAGGATGGCCCCGGCCCGTGATGCCTCCGACGCGGGAACCTCCCAGGCAGCATCTGTTAGGGCTTCCCGAGCCGCCGTGAGCAGGAACTGAGTCGCGTCATCCGGGGGAGAGGTCAGCCCGAAGGCACTCGCGTCAAAGGACCAGTCCCAGACCTGCCCGCCCTTCTCATTGCGAAGGCCGGTAGGGTCGAACTTGATGATGCGCGCGAGCGCCCGCCGGTTCGCGATCAGGCCCTGCCAGAAGGCCTTCACGCCGGTGCCGAAAGGTGTCACGGCTCCAAGCCCCGTGACAACCACACGTCGCAAGGAAATCACACTCTCTGAAGAAGATGGCGGGCGAGAGTCTGCCGCCGGGGGAGACGTATCAGTGCCTTCTGGCCTGCAGGCCCCTTAAGTGGTGACGAACCAGCAGCCCGCTTTGCTCACTAACGGGTCAAAGCGGGACCTCTCACCCCGAAAGACACAAACACTCGGTGTCCCATGGGGTTCCGCCTGGTTGGCGGCACGGGCAGAGGCTACAGCTTCAGGTAATAGCGGACATGCGGGGTAGATCGGTCAAAGCCGGCCTTCTCGTACATGGCTCGCGCCGGTGCGTGCCCCTCATCGAGGCCCGTGTTGACGCTTACGGAGGCCATTCCCATCTCACGGAGCACTCGCAGCACCTCACGGCACTGGGCGACGCCGATGCCACGGCCCTGAAAGGCCGGATCGACACCGTTGTTGCCGATCTCTGCGATGCCACGGTCGCGGTAGGGCACGAAGGTGATGAAGCCGGCGATCACAGGGGAGCCGGACGCCGGGGTGATCTCGGTGACAAGCGTCCACTTGGAGTACTCGGTGACGAAGTTCTGGACCTGCTGGCGCTTGTTGCCTTCGGGGTCCGGGTTGTGGAGCTGGTAGAGCTCCTCGCCGAGCATCTCGCGCTGGGCCGTCCACACTCTCTCCCAGGCTGCTGCGGCGATGTCGGCACAACGGGGCGCATCCTCGGGCTGTGCGAACCGGATCTTGCGGCTCTCGGCGGAGGTCTCCATCGCGATTGCCCCCAGGTGTGGGATACCTGACCCTTCAGTGTGCGGTCTGCAGAGGATGCCTGAACGGTTGGGACTGGCCCACCAACACTGCGAGCCGCGTACCCCTACGCGGCTCACACTGCACTGCCCCGGTTACGTTGCGCCCAGGCTGACAGGGTCAGCCAATACAACATTTCCTAGTGTACACCGAGGGCACTATTCTGTCAAATTGAGGCGTGCACGCTGCGCTACCGCCAGACGGGCCGGTATGCGCTGGACGCCCGCTCCGCAGACTTCGGACAGCGGCGCCGGAGTCAGCCCCCGGGAGCGCAGCCGCTGGATGATGAGCGGCAGCGCGGCCACGCTGCGCATGTCTCCCTGGTGCATGAGGATCACGTCGCCGGAGCGGATGCCGTAGGTCGCACGGTTCACAACCGCCTCCGGCGTCAGGCGGGTCCAGTCGCCGGCGTTGTGGGTCCACAGTGCGGTCGTCAGCCCAAGCCTGTCAGCGACCTGAAGGACGTCTGCATTGAAGTCCCCGCCCGGCGGACGCAGGAAGGAAGGGACGGTACCGGTGAGCGTCGCCACGATCTTGGAGCAGGCCCGGAGCTCGGCATAGGCCTCCTCCGTCGAGAGCTTCGAGAAACGCCGGTGCGAGTAGGTATGGTTGCCGATGTCGTGGCCGTCGCGAGCGATCTCACGGATCAGCCCCGGATACTCCTCGGCCTTGTCACCGACCACGAAGAAGGTCACCTTCACGTGCTCACGGCGTAGGATGTCCAGGAACAGCGGCGTGATGAGCGGGTGCGGGCCATCGTCGACGGTGATCGCCACCTTGCCGCCGTTGGGGACGTCGCCGAGGATCGTGCGGACCAGGCTGCTCGGGCCCGGCAGGTCCTGGACGACCGACCGGCCCTCCTTCAGTAGACCATCCCACTCTTCGGCCAGTCGTGGTGCGGTGTAGGCTGTGCGGGGCATGGAGCCCTCCGCCGAAGCCCAGTCCACCGCGTAGTGGGTAAAGACGGGATCATAGCGGACAGCACTGAGTGAGGCTAGAAGCTCGCGCGGCGTGCGCTGACCCGCTGCCGTCAACTGCTGGTAGAGACGACGCTCAGCGGCCACCGAGAAGACCGTCCGATGCCACTCGGTGCCCGCATGGTCCAGTTCAGGGAGCACCGCCCAGAAGTCCACATGTCGCAGTTGCAGGGGCAGCGCGAAAGCAGCGGCCAAGGCGGCTGCTGCGTCCTGCTCGACGGACGAAAGCGAGAACAGCCGACTCTGCGCGTCCCCAACCTGCACCTTGATGAGTGCGACGGGAGCGCCACCTTCCTCCGCCACAGCGACCTTCAGGATCCGCTCCGTGAGCGGCACCTGCTGCAGCGCTTCGAGCAGTTGCTTCTCAAGCTGCGGGTTCATCCCCTTGAGGGCCGGTTCGTCCTCGGCAAAGGGCCGGCTCAGGTCATAGGGCGGAATCAGGGACGACCGCAGTCCCAGATGGGAGAGTGGCTCGAGGGCGGCCTGACAGGTGGCCGTGGTGCACGCCAGCAGGATAGGGAAGAGGAGTGCGAAGATGGGCTGCGGTCTCTGACGGCAAGGGCTCATGACGTAGACTCGTGGGAGAAAGCTCGTTGTGGTGAAGGGCCTGAAGACAGGGCGATTATACATGCTGGGCAAGTGGCTGTCGAGACGAGGCGACCCCGGGTACTCAGCGTTGCGAGAAGCGGCAGCCGCAGTAACGTTGCCGGTACAGCTCCCACTCGCGGCTCAGCTCGAGACTGCGGAGGAAGCCGTTCTGCTTCTTGAAGTCCTCCGCGAGGAAGCTAGCCTGGACACCGTGCGTCACCTGCCGCCCGATCTCATTGATCACCGCGGCCGACTTGTGGGGGCTGACGGTCAGAGTGGTCGCAACGGTGCCGAAGCCACGCTCGACTGCCTCCTGTGCCGTCCGACGGAGACGGTACTCGTAGCACAGGCGACAGCGCTCACCGCCCTCGGGGTCGGCCTCGTGACCGCTCACAGCCTGCAGCCACCCCTCCTCGTCGGGCGGGATCACCACCAGGTCACAACCCAGGTGCTCAGCGACTTTGCGGGCTTGCGCCAGTCGCAGGTCATGCTCTTCGTCGGGCTCCAGATTCGGGTTGTACCAGAGCATGGTCACGCGGAAGCGCTCTGAAAGGCGCTCCACAACCGCCGTCGCGCAGGGACCGCAGCAGACGTGCAAAAGAAGCCCGGGCATCTCCGACATGGAACTCCACTCCCTTGTCGCGTGGCCTGGAGGGCCTGCGACACAACCTCACTCCTGCGGTGGTTGGCTCCCGCCGATGACCCGAGGCAGGGCCTCGCGCACTGATTGGTAGAGGTCCTCGAACTCCTCCACAACCTGCACCTGACCCCGGTTCGGCTCCACAAGGGGCCGGCGCTCCCGCATGTACTCAAGGGCGTCCCGGGTTCGCAGGCCCTGGGTCACCAGATAGCAGGCCACCGTCAGCGGGGCACGACCGACCCCGAGCTTGCAGTGGACCACGATCTTCTTGCCCAGGGCGACGGCCGAGGAGATGAACTGCGTCGCGAGGAGGAGCTGATCCAGGCTTGGCATGTACCAGTCCGTAGCGGGCAGCCACAACTCCGCCTCCGGGCTCAGGCCGCCGAAGTCGTCGCGCTTCTCCTCTTGCAGGCTCAGATCAACCCGCACGCCCTGGGCATAGAGCGCTTCCCAGTCGCCGGGCCCCAGTTCACCGCCGCACCAGATCTGCTCAGTTATCTGACTGTGTCTCATTCGCCTTACCTTTGGCCTGGGCCAGGTTGCGGGGCCACGTTTCCTAACGAAGGGTTCCGTCCGGAGCGATCCCCGAGACTCGCTCGCGACCCTCGTAGGCGACCGCCCGGATCCAGGTCTTGAGGGTCTGGCCCGACTCGATCGTCAACTGGGTCCCGGCCTCGATGGCTTTGGTGAGGATCGCCGGAATGCTGCTGAAAGGCTCGACCGCCATCACGTAGCAGCGCCCCCAGAAGGGCCAGCCGGTCTCGCCCGCCAGGTTCTGCCAACACCATAGATGACGGAAGACGTTGGTGTCAAAGGCCATGCCCACGCCGACGCGCTTGCTCTGGTTGGTGAGGGCGTACCACCCTTCTTGTAGGTCGGTCAGGTAGGTCATCTCCGTGACGCGCTGCTCCGGGGGTGTGACTCGGCTGACGTCCCATTCGCGTCCGTCCCTGGTCTTGCCGACCGGCCAGGCGAAGCGTGCACCCGCCGGTAGCTGCGACTCCGTGCCCACGTTCTTGTCCACCACGACTGTCTGGGCCGCGCAGTCCAGCACACAGGACTCATCGAGGAAGGGCGGACCGTAGGCCGGGTGGTGTCCCCACATCAGGTCAAGGGTCTCGCTGCTCTCATTGGTCACGGCCTCGTCGATCTGCACCACCGGGATACCGGAGCGCAAGGTCATGGTGCGCTCCAGCAGGTAGGGCGAGCGCGGAGTCCGGCACCCGAGCTTCACACTGACGCACTCGGGGCTGTCCTCAAGCACCTGGTGACGCCAGGGGATGCCCCAAACCTCCCCGTGCTGGCCCAGTTCGACTCCCTTATAGGTACAGGTTCGTCCGCCGTTGGGCAGACACTCCTGCCAGCCTCCCTCGTAGTAGTCGCTGAAGGGCCCGTGAGTCGCGGGGCGCGTGTCGTGGCTGACCATCGGCGGGCGAAGTCCCAACGGACTGCGCCACAGGAAGTCCACGTCACGAGGCTTGTATACGAACTCATAGATGTCGGCGCCCTTGTCAAGCAAGACGGTGATGCGGATCAGCTCGTTCTCAAGAACAAGAAGGCGCAAGCCGCGGTAGACCAACTCGTCCTGTACGCGGCAACCGTAGTTGCGCTCATGGGTGTAGAGCGGCATGGAGTACCTCCACTGGCAGGGATACAGAGTTCGCGATATGTTTCCCGACTCGGGGCAGGAAGGCCTTCCTTCCGCAGCGAAGAGTCAGCCGGTCGAGGCTCTCGGCGGGTTGGAGAAGGTGCCGAAGGGGCCTCGGCGGAAGTACGCGTGCAGTCTTCAAAGGCTGTGCGGCTATTGTGCTGCGTCAGCCGAGTCTTACACTGGGAGAGGTGCAAGCGAAATGTCCGATACGTTGCGTGCCGGGATCCTTGGCCTGGGCAACATCTCCAATGCCCACGTTCAGGGCTACAAGAAGACTGAGGGCGTGGAGTTGGTGGCCGGGGCAGACGTGAATCAGGAAGCTGTGCAGGCGGCCGAGGCCAAGCATGGGATCAAGGGGTACGCCGACTGGCGACAGATGCTCGATGAAGCCGAATTGGATGTCGTCAGCATCTGCACTCCGCCCTTCCTGCACCGTGAGATGGCCGTCGAGGCCCTTTCCAAGGGCATCCACGTTCTGTGCGAGAAGCCCATCGCCGCGACCCTGGAGGACGCCGAGATCATGGCCGCTGCAGCGAAGGAGTACCCGGCGAAGCTCATGATCGCCTACTGCCACCGCTGGCATCCGGTGATGCTCAAGGTCAAGCAGCTCATCGACGCGGGGATCCTCGGCAAGCCCCTGTTCTTCCGCTGCGCCTTCGCAGGATGGGCGAAGTTCTCCACCAACCACCGGGCGATCAAGAGCCAGGCAGGCGGCGGAGCTCTGATGGACAACGGTTCCCACGCCACCGACATCTACCAGTTCCTTCTGGGCAAGATCCGCAACGTGTCCTGCCGTGCGGGCACGCTGGTGCAGGACATCGAGACCGACGACGTGGCCATCATGATCTTCGAGGGTGAGAACGGGTGCTACGGTGAGGTCATCGTCGGCTACTCGCTGCCGGGCGACCACACCGAGTTCAAGATCATTGGCGAGAAGGGCGTAATCCGCGTCGATAACTACTGGTCCGGGCCGGTGCGCTTCCAGCCCGCGGGCGCCCAGGAGTGGCTCGAGCATGAAGTGCCGGCCGGTGACCGCTTCCAGGGCGAGTTCGCGCACTTTATCGCCGCCGTCAAGGGTGAGACCGAACTGAGCAGCACGGCAGAGACCGCGCTGCATGTGGAGAGGGTCATCACCGCAGCCTACGCCGACGCAGAGAAGAAGGGCATCGCGATCTGCTAGAAACGCGGGAAGAACGCGAGGCTCGGCCGCACCAACAGCCAGAGGGTGAGTTCGCCGGCGCGACAGGTTGCTCCCTGAGAGGAGAGTCCACATGCCGCGCCGGCTGAGGAGAGGATGCGCGGTGCCGAAGGCGGTCTGGTCGGTTGCTGTGGCGCTATTCGTTGCCCTGGTTGCCTGCGGGTCCTGCCTGGCCCAGGGTGTTGTTCCGCGGGTCACGTACGTAGACCCAATCGCCGGCTTCACCATGGACATCCCAGAGGACTGGAGTGTTCAGGCGGCGGAGTATGGTCTGTACATCATCAGCATCGACGCGGGTTCGGGTGCCGGGATCTGCATTCGGCAGCCGGTGGTATGGTTCTTCGAGTCTGCCAAGCCCCCTGAGGCAGCCGCTCGGGAGCTTGCGGAGGGGCTGAGCTACGCCTGGGGTTCGCCTGCCGAAGTTCGGGCAACCGGCAACGGCGGCGAATGGGAAGTAACGATGTCCACGCTCGACGAGTTGGGCACGCTCCTGAATCGCTTCCTGTTCCGGCAGGAGAGAGGGCGCAACTACTGCGTGGCAGCCTTCTCTCGCCCGGAGATTGCCGAACAGTTTCGCGAGGACCTGCGGACAGTCTTCGCCACGTGCCGGCTGGTCGATCGGCCGGCCACGCAGATCATCAAGGAGCCCAAGTACAATGCGTACCGGATGACGCTCCCGGTTGGCTGGCGGTGGGAAGGGGAAGTGATCTGGGCGCGTTTGGTTCCGGGGTACTTCACGTGGAAGGTGCAGAGCCCGGACGGGTCGCTGGGGGCCTTCTCGAGCCCTCCGGCACTCTTCAACGTGACCACACCCTACATGCCGCCTTCACAGTGCGCCCAGGCCATCGTGGTGCCCGGCCTGCGGCAGTATCTTCCAGATGTGAGGCTCGAGGATGTGCATGAGTTGCCGCGCTTTGGCGCCTACTCGGCCGGCCTGCTGAAGGCCTTTGGTATCTCCGACAGCGCTCGGGTCGACAAGGCCTGGGGCGATTTCGTGGGCACAGCGGGCGGCCGGCAGGTCCGCGTACGTGCGACGATGGCTTCCTTCATGATCGGCTCTTCACCCTTGCTGGGGGGACGGGGCGACTGGTTCTTTGTCACCTGTGGCGCCTGGGCTCCGGTGGAGGAGTTCGCACAGCAATACCCGCTGTGCCGTGCGGTCGTGTCGTCTCTGGTGACGGACCAGCAGTTCAGGATCAACCAGATGGCGGCTGTCACCGAAGTGATCCTGGGCAAGGACATCAAGAATTCGGACGGGAGCAAGCGTCACGTACGCGGGATGGCGGACACGAGGGACTACTGGTCGGGGCAGTGGATCAGCAAGTACATCAGAAGATAGCAGACCCTACACGGGGCGCAACTTTGCTGGGGTCTTGGGGGGCTGGATACCAGCCCTTGCAGGGCCCAGGGCAGATGGGGCCGAGCGTCTCGATCGTGCGGCCGCAGACTGACAGAGCGGCCGCTCGGATGTGGCATCCGCCCCCCGGCGGTCGGGACTCTCTAGACATCGCCTCGTCCGGCATCGGGCCCGGACGCCCCCAAGACCTTACAGCGAAGATAGCATAGCAGGACGGTCTCCAATGGGCCTCCACTGAAGTTCAAAAGCGGTGCAAGTCTGCGCGCCCATTCTTGCGCAGAGTTGCGCAGAGGCGGGAGTCAGGGACGCAGCACAGAACCGAAGGTCGGGCCTCGGAACCGGGGAGGACACGGCCGCACAGCGGCGGTCGCCCAATTTCCAGGAAGGTCGCTACAGATGACGGAGGCAGTTGAGAGCCCAGTTGCGCTTATCATTGAGGACGAGGTGGGGCTAGCCGAGGTCGAGTCAGACATCTTGGCGGGGCTCGGATGCCATACCCACCTTGCCATGACCGGCGCTGACGGCCTCAGAGCCGCACGCCTCATCCTGCCGGATTTAGTGCTCCTCGATCTGGGCCTGCCCGACGTGGAGGGCATGAGCATCTGCCGGGCGATCCTGGGTTTGCGCCGGCCCCGCGTGATGGTCGTCACGGGGGTGCTCGACGGTGACACGGCCACGACAGCCTTGGAGCTCGGAGCCGACGACTACGTCAGGAAGCCCTTCCACCTGTATGAACTGCAGGCCCGCGCTAGAGCCGTTCTGCAGCGAACGGGGCAGGTACGTTCGGGGAGCCTGAAGGTGGGACGGCTTGTGATCGACCGGGATGCCTGCCGCGTCACGGTTGATGGCCGCCCGGTGGAGCTGAGTGCCACCGAGCTCAGGCTTCTGATCTTCCTTGCCGAGCATCCCGGCTGGGTCTTCTCCAAGGAGCAGCTTCTGGGTGCACTGTGGCCGGGCAACCGGGATGCCCACTCCGTTCAGGTGCATATCTCGAACCTGCGACGCAGAATGGAACCCGAGGGGACGCCGGAGAGTCTGATCCAGACCGTCAAAGGCCTTGGCTATCGCCTCTCGCCCTACGGAAACGGCTCGGCGCGGTCGAGCAAAGGCGGGTAAGCCCCGTTTTTTGGCCCGCGAGTGGTTGATTTCCCGGCCGTCTCAGTGCATAATAGGCGAAACCTTTTGCCCGGCTGGATGTCTATTGGACACAGTAAAGCGGATACCACTACGGGCAGTGGCTGACATGAAGACTACACGCACTCACAACCTGGCGCTGCTTCTTGGGACACTTCTCCTACTTTCCGTAGGAGGAGCGTTCGCGCAGACTGTTGAGTCGCTGCAGCCGACAGAGAGCGTTGCCACCAGCAAGTCGTCGGCCGCCACGATTGAGAGCCTCACACCGATCGCGTCGAATCTCGAGAGCCTCGTGGCGGACCCCTCTCACGGATGGGTGGACGGCAAGGTCAGCCTGGACCTGTACAAGTCCAACCTTGAGTGGAACCTGACCGATACCATGTCGGTCTCGCGCAACTTCTCACAGAAGCGCGTGGAGTCAAAGGGGTCGGCCTTCAAGACAGGAGTCCAGGAGCAGCTAACCGAGTCTCTGAGCCTCAACCCCTTCGCCAAGACCAACTTCACCCTGTCACGAGTGAAGACCGAGTTGAGCGACCTTGGGATGTCGAGTCTGAGCGCAAGCTCCGTTGAGACCATGGGGCTGACCCAGAAGTATGGTGGCGGCGACACGGGCGGGGCCATGAGTTTCACCCGCAAGGTCACGGAGAACTACACACCGGGCGTGGAGGGTCTGCGGTCTTCAGCCTTTGCTCTCTCGAAGACCACGGAGGAGAACACCTTCAAACTCTCCCAGGGCTTCACCTCGGTCAGTGGGGCGGGCAAGCTTGACTTCACCCGGAACATGACCAGCACCCAGACCCCTGGGGCCTACGCTAACGAGACGGCAAGTGATGCGTTGCGCCTGACGATGGGGTTGTGGGCAGACTCCAAGTTCAGTGGTGTCTACGAACGGAGCCACGCCAACCGCGACGAGGGGCTTCAGAGCCAGCACCGTGCTATGGCTCTCGCCCGCAAGTTCCGCGCAGGCGATGCGAGCATGTCCCTCGATACGGTGAGCAGTCGCGCCAACGGTGCCGACACCGTCACCACGACGCAGGCCTTCAAGGTGCCCCTGAGCCTCAGGGGACGCAACGTCGCGATGGCCTTCGACACGAAGACGGTCGACCGCAATGACGTCATGCAGTCCGACAACCGCTCCATGAGCCTCGCGACCAAGCTCGCGGGCCAGGACGCCAAGGCCAGTTGGAGCCAGAACCAGGTTGCCAAGAGCGCGACTGTCACTGAGGAAACGACGACACAGAGCTTGCTGCTGCCCTTCCAGTTCAGTGGCACCGCAGCCAAGTTTGCTTTCGATACGAAGACTGTGCAGCGCGGCACGGATCTGATCTCGGAGTCGCGGACGCTGGACTTCGCCACGAAGCTCTTTGGTAGCGATGCCAAGGCCAACTGGAGCCGGGCCGTTGCCGACAAGGGCGGCAAGGACGAGAAGACGACCAAGGCCGCGTACGCGATGGCGCTCCCCTTCCTGGGCGCGCAGACCAAGCTGAGCTTCTCAGAGAACACCGTTCAGCTTGCCAGTGCCGTACAGAAGAAGGAGCGCACGACCACGGTGGCCCTTCCTCTGACCCAGCTCCAGAAGGGGGCCAGTCTCACCTACGCGGTGCAGGGCACCCAGAAGACGGGCGGTTCCCTGCAGGAAGTCCGAACTGCGACACTGGCTACGCCGCTCTCGCTGCTTGGCAAGACGATGCAGACGGAGCTCGTGCGGTCAGAGACGGAATCGGCCGGCAACGTGACGACGAGGTTTGCGGCGAAGGGCACCATGCCGATGACCTTGCTCGGACGCGACTGGAAGACCGAAAACCAGTACGCCGCGACCAACCGCCCGGACGGTACCGAGCAGAACCAGTGGAAGACCAACCTGAGCATCCCCTTCAAATCGGGGGCCGCAACTTTCGACCGCGACGAAGTCGTTGAGGTTGCGGAGAATGGCACCGAGAAAGTGACCCGTACGACGAACATCGCGGGGCCGAAGGTGCCTCTTGGCAATAGCACCAGCCTGCGGGCCGACGTGCAGCTCAAAACGTTGCCCGCCGCTGCGGATCAGCAGATCACGCACGTGGCCATTCAGAGCAAGCCGATGCCTGCGGTCACCCTTGCTGCCGACTTCAGACTGCAGGACCTCGGCCCAAACAAGGAAACAACTCAGCACCAGCTCGATGCGAGTTACGCGCTGAACCAGCGGTTGTCGCTGAACGCTCGGTACCTCGAGCGCGAACAGCTCGACAAAAGCCCCTATATCCAGCGGACCGTGGTCGTGCAGCAGAAGGGCGGGGACGCCAAGGACCTGCAGCTCAAGGCAGCCTTCACGAGCACGGATGACGGCAAGACCGACGGTGACCTCATGAAGCTGATCGAGGTCGGCGTGGGTGACGCCAAGGTCCTCGGTGTGAACGTCAAGTACCAGGAGTACGACGAGGCCAAGCTGACCTCGCTGGGTGATGCGACAGTCAAGGTCGGCCTTACGCACGGAGCAGCGGACGCCGTCAACGTGAGTGTCGGCTACGAGGACTCGAAGGGTCGGACGGCACCGATGCGCAACTACACTCTCGGCCTGCCCCTGGGTGGAAACGCCGTGAAGCTGGTGTACAGCCAGAACGGCCTCGACCCGACTGATCCGAAGCAGCAGCGGATCCGTGTGGCCGATGTGTATGACGCATCCCTGAGCCGCAAGCTCTCCGGCGACGTGAGTCTGAACCTGGGGTACCGCTACCTCGACTACCCCGAGACAGCCAAGGCTGCCGAGGACGTCGAGCAGTGGTTCCAGGTCAAGCTGACGGGCGGGAAAGCGGAGAACGGCGGCTCGATCCAACTTGGGTACGCAGCCGGCGACTTCGTCGACCTGAACAAGGACAAGCCGGCCAATACGGCGCAGTCGATCCTGACCCTGAACTATGAGCGCAAGTGGAGCGATGCGGGCAGCCTCAGCGTTCGTGTGAACCGTACGAACATGCCCGACAACATCGCCAACCTCGAGGACAGCTACGAAGGACGGGTGCAGTTCGAGTACAAGTTCTAGTCGCCTGTCTCCGAAGGCGGAAAAGGACGCCGGCCGTGGACTCCGCGGCCGGCGTTTGTGTGTGCCGGTCGGGAGGGCATAGCGACCAGTGGGGGGAAGTACCGTGCTCGCGCCGGCCCTGTCAGGGTCACTCCGGGGATGCGACGAAGGTTGAGGAGCCCCATGGAACCACCCGAAGCTTGCCCCTTGCGCTACATATACAAGGGCCGCACTTTCTGCGCCATCGCCATCCGCGACCGTCGATACACCACCACCGAGGTCATGCCGGCAGCCTGCGACGAATGCCGTGCACAGACGCTCCTGCGCGAGATCGGTTGTGCGCATCTGAGCCTCGGTGTTGAGGTGGACATCTACGGTGGCACGCTCAGTGTGAACATTTTCTATGCCAGTTGCGAGCGGCTCCTGGAGCGCCTGACCGACTTCCGACGCTGTGGCGAGGACTGCCCCTGGTGGGCTCCGCTAGACGACGAGCGTGTCGAGGCCCTGCGCATGGAGGCCCTTGCCGGACTGAAGGAGAAGGAGAGCCGGCAACCCGACTGAGGCGACTGGTAAGCCGAGACGTGCCGGTTTGACTTCATTCCGGCAGGCTCGTATAATCCCTTCCAGCCGCGCGTGGGCCGCTCCAAAGGCTCCGCCCGCCTGCCCAGCTTCCATCTTCGCAGGGCTTTCCCTGCCTCTACCAACTGCCCTAGACTTGCCTGCTGAAAAAGCACCTACTGGAGGGCTTAACATGACCGAGTCATGGCGTCAGACAGTGGATCTGGGCCTCGTGCATTTCATGGCCTACCCAATCACCGCCGACGGCGGGCCGATCCTTGAGAGTGCGCGTGCCATCGCCAAGGACGACTTCTGGAATGTACTCGAGGTTCGCCGCTGCAACCAGCCTGGCGTTCACGCTGAGCTAAAAGCCATCGCCGACCAGGCCGGGCTGAAGCTTGGCGTCGGTGCGCAGCCGGACCTGCTCGGCGCGAAGCTAAGCCTCAACGATCCGGACGAGAATGGCCGGCGTGCGGCCATCGACACCGTCAAGAAGGCCATCGATGCTGCGTACGAACTCGATGCCCGCATCGTTGCCTGCCTCACCGGCAAGGACCCTGGAGAGGCCGACCGCGAGCGACAGCTCGACCTGCTGGTCGACTCCCTGACCCAGCTCTGCAAGTACTCCCAGGAGAAGGCCAGCGACTACGTCGCCTGGCTCTCGGTCGAGACCTTTGACTACGATGTTGACAAGGCCTGCCTCCTTGGGCCGACCGACCGGGCCGCCGACGTCATGACCCGCGTCAAGGGCAACGGCATCTCCAACATCGGTCTGACGATCGACCTGTCCCACCTCCCGATGCTGCGCGAGGACTACGCCGAGTGCATCAGCCTCGCCGGCGAGCACCTCATCCACGTGCACGTGGGCAACTGCGTCTGCGCCGACAAGGACCTCCCCGGCTATGGCGATCTGCACCCGCGCTTTGACTACCCGGGCGGCGAGAACGGCGTCGAGGAGCTGCGCAGGTTCCTGGAAGCCCTCACCTACGGCGGGTACTTCAAGGCCCAGGTCCCGACCGGTCGACCGATCGTGACCTTCGAAGTCAAGCCAATGCCCGGCGAGGACACTGAGATCATCCTTGCTCAGACCAAGCGCGTGTTCAAGCAGGCTTGGGCGATGCTCTAGGTCTCAGGCGGTGCGCCGAAGCTGGCAGAAGATGCGGGTGGAGACGTAGCTAGCTACGTCTCCACCCCTTTCCGCAGGGCCTTGAACTGACGCCCAGCAGGTGGTTTTCGTGAAAGTCGTGGTCGCTCCCGACTCTTTCAAAGGCAGCTTGACCGCTCACCAGGTGTGTGACGCGATCGCACAGGGCATCCGGGCCGCGGATCCCGAAGCGCAGGTCGTTCTGGTTCCGGTGGCCGACGGTGGGGAAGGTACGGTCCAGTCCCTGGTCGACGCCACGCAGGGACAGCTCGTCAAGGTGCAGGTCGAGGGTCCCCTTGGCGCTCCGGTGACAGCCGTTTTCGGCCTCCTGAGCGATGGCGAGACGGCGGTAATCGAGATGGCGGCCGCCTCCGGTCTGCCTCTTGTGCCCGTCGCCGACCGGAACCCGCTTCTGACCAGCACCTATGGCACCGGTGAGCTCATCAGGGCAGCACTGGACCGGGGCTGTCGTCGCCTGATCATCGGGATCGGAGGAAGCGCCACCAACGATGGTGGCGCAGGGATGGCCCAGGCACTGGGCGCGCAGTTCCTGGCCGCTGACGGTACGCCGCTGGGGCGGATGACCGGCGGCCGGCTGGCTGAGGTCGCACACATCGACTCCTCCAAGCTCGATCCTCGCTTGAAGGACGCGAGCCTTCGGGTGGCGTGTGATGTGGACAACCTGCTTTTCGGCCCGAAGGGGGCTGCACACGTGTACGGTCCCCAGAAGGGCGCTTCGCCGCAGATGGTGGAGACCCTCGATGCCGGGCTGGAGCACTACGCCGAGCGCCTGCGTTCGGACCTGGGAGCTGACGTCGCTCTCGTGCCCGGAGCCGGTGCCGCCGGAGGACTAGGCGCGGGACTGCTGGCCTTCTGCGGGGCGTCTCTGGAGCGCGGGGTTCAGATCGTACTGGACACTCTCGATCTTCCGGGGAAGGTCCAGGGCGCCGACCTTGTGATCACCGGCGAGGGGCGCGTCGACTTTCAGACGGCCTTCGGCAAGACCTGCAGCGGCGTCGCGCAGGTTGCTCGAGCTGCAGGCGTACCGGTCGTGGCCCTCGGTGGAAGCGTTGAGTTGGGCATCGGTGGGTTCGACGCGGTGCTCTCAATGGTGAACGAGCCGCTGGCCCTCGAAGCGGCCATGGAGCCGGAACGCGCCAGGGCGATGCTCGCTTTTGCGGCGGAGCAGGTTGTGCGGCTGGTGAGACTGGCACCGGCAGGGAACAAGCCACACGGGGGCGAATAGCCCCGCGTACGGTCGACACTCCGGGCGCGAGTTCTCGTGCCCCTTCATTTCTGACCACTCAGGGAGGCAGTTTGCCATGCAGGTCGGCATGCTCACCGCACCGTTCAGCCGCGATGACCTCGACACCGTCGTCAGTTTCGCCAAGTCCGCCGGCTTCGATGCCCTCGAGGTTCGGGTCGGTGCCGCACACTGCGACGTGATGGGCGACTTCGACGCCAAGAAGTTCGCAGCGACCATCCGCGACGCCGGGCTGGAGATCTCCAGTCTCGCCGCCTACGTCAACATCACTGCCGGCGACGAAGCCGAGCGCGCGAACAATCAGGCTATCGTTGAGGCCGCACTGAAGGTCTGCGCGAAGGTTGACATCCCCATCCTGTGCACTCTCGCAGGGCTGCCGCCGGCGGGCATGAAGAAGGAAGACTGCATCAAGCAGATCGCGGCGCCCTACTACAAGAAGCTGGCGAAGAAGGCCGCTGACAAGGGCATCAAGATCGCCATGGAGAACTGGTACGCGACCAACATCCAGCATCTCGGCCAGTGGGACCTCATCTTCGAGGAAGTCCCGAACGAGAACTTCGGCCTCAACTTCGACCCCTCGCATCTGTACTGGCAGGACATCGACTACCTGATGGCCGTTGAGCGGTACGCGTCGCGCATCTTCCATTCACATGCGAAGGACTGTGAGGTCGTGGGGCACAAGAGGGCCTTCGTGGGCAACCAGGCGGGTGGCTGGTGGCGCTATGTGATCCCCGGTTTCGGCGACCTCGACTGGGGCGTGTACTGCGCTCGGTTGCGGCGCAACGGGTTCAACGGTGTCCTGTCCATCGAGCATGAGGATGCCGCCCTGGGCCGCGAAGAGGGCTTTGAGCTTGGCTGCCGGTTCCTGCGGCAGTTTGCAGACGGCAGCAAGTAGGCCAGGCAGTATCACCAGACCGACCTGCGACCGGGCCTGCGGGCATGACTGCCGGCATCGGCCCGGCGCAGGCTTTGTGCCACCCCTCCATTTCAGGGAGGTCATGCAAGATGCCACGCATCAAGATCAGCGCCGGGAATGTCTCGGCGTTCGCAGACCTTACCGACGGCCCTACGGCGAAGCTGGTGTGGGAGGCGTTGCCGATCCAGGCCTCCGCAAGCACCTGGGGCGATGAGATCTACTTCAGCATTCCGGTCCATACAGGCACCGAGCCGGACGCCGAAGCCGAGCGTCAGGTCGGCGACATCGCCTACTGGCCGCCAGGAAACGCCTTCTGCATCTTCTTCGGGCGCACTCCGATGAGTGGCGGCGACCTGCCGGTGGCCGCGAGCCCGGTGAACACTCTCGGCACCGTCGAGGGCGACGCGAAGGTCTTCAAGGGCGTTCGCTCAGGCACGCGCATCACGATCGAGAAGGCCGAGTAAGCCTGGGCCTTCGGCGTGCTGCCGGCACACGGTGAACACTGTAGCCCTCTGAACCCGGTAATCCCTGGCGGGAGGACTCGGTCATGTCCTACCTAATCGGCATCGATGTCGGCACCTCCGGGACGAAGACCCTGCTCGTCGATGAGGCCGGGCATAGGGTCGCCAGTGCGACGGCTGAGTATCCGTTGTACATGCCGCGGCCGCTGTGGGCTGAGCAGGACCCTGCACACTGGTGGACGGCCACCGTTGAGACCATCCGCCGTGTCCTGGACGAGTCGGGTGTGAAGGGCAGCGAGGTCAAGGGCATCGGGCTCTCGGGGCAGATGCACGGCTCTGTGTTCCTGGACAACAGCAATGCGGTGATTCGCCCGGCTATCCTGTGGTGTGACCAGCGCACCGCAGCACAGTGCGAGGCGATCACTGAACGCGTCGGAGCGGAGGCAGTCGTCCGCGAGACCTGCAACCGCGTGCTCACCGGTTTCACGGCGCCCAAGATCCTCTGGCTCCAGCAGGAGGAGCCGGCGAACTACGAGCGTGTCCGCAAGGTCCTGCTGCCGAAGGACTACATCCGGTTCAGACTGACGGGTGAGTATGCCACGGAGGTCAGCGACGCCTCCGGCACGTCACTTCTGAACGTGCGGGAGCGGAACTGGTCGCAGGTGATGCTGGAGGCGATCGGCCTCTCGCGCGACATGCTCCCGACGGTGTACGAGTCGCCGGAGGTGAGTGGCCGAGTGGCCGAGCAGGTGGCTGAGATCACCGGCCTCGCGCCCGGCACTCCGGTGGTTGGTGGTGGGGGAGACCAGGCGGCCGGCGCCGTCGGCAATGGGATCGTCGAGCGCGGCATCGTCTCCTCGACCACTGGCACCTCTGGTGTGGTCTTCGCCCATCTTGACGAACCAGTGATGGATCCGCAACTGCGGACTCACACCTTCTGCCATGCAGTTCCGGGCAAGTGGCACGTGATGGGCGTCATGCTTTCCGCCGGAGGGTCTCTCCGCTGGCTGCGCGATGCGGTCTGCGCCGATGAGAAGGCTGTGGCGGCACTGACCGGCTGCGACCCCTACGAGTACATCACGGCGGCGGCCGCGCAGGCCCCCCTCGGGGCAGAAGGGCTCCTGTTCCTTCCGTACTTGACCGGCGAGAGGACGCCCTATCCGAATCCCAAGGCCCGGGGTGTGTTCTTCGGCCTGCACCTGCGCCATGACAAGCGGCACCTGGCACGCGCCGTCATGGAGGGCGTCGCCTTCGGCCTGCGCGACTGCTTCGAGGTTCTTACCGCCATGGGTGTGGAGATCACCCAGGTCAGGGCCTCTGGTGGTGGTGCTCGGAGCGCCCTGTGGCGGCAGATCCAGGCCGATGTGACCGGAAGGTCGCACTTCGCCCTCGCTGTCGATGAGGGGCCGGCTCTCGGAGTGGCGCTGCTCGCCGGAGTAGGGACCGGCGTGTGGGCCAATGTACCAGAGGCCTGCGCAGCGGCGCTCGAGATCCTTGACGAGCGCAGACCTTGCCCAGAAGCGACGGTTCGCTACAATAGTCACTACGCTCTGTACCAGAAGCTGTATGCACAGCTGACAGACTGCTTCGACGAGGTACAGGCGCTGCTCGAGTAACACCTGCTGGCTGTCCGGCAATTGGGCTTTACATCTTCCGCGTCTACGGGTAAAATGTCGCGGTTCGTCTTGTTGCCTGCCCTCTGACAGGCGCAGGTTGATCTGTGAGGAGGAGCAAGAATGGAGCAAATCGTTCTGCAAGCCTTACGGCGTGAGACAAAGGGGAAGGGCGCAGCGCGGCAGTCTCGCCGTGAAGGTCGCGTGCCCGGCGTAGTGTACGGGCTCGATATGCAGCCGCTGAATATCTCCGTGGTTGCCGACGACCTCGAGACCGTCGTGGGACGCCACGGCGCAAGCTCTGTCCTGGTCGACCTGCGCGTCGACGGTATCGAGCACGATGCGGCTCGCGCCGCACTCGTCAAGAATATCCAGCGCCATCCTGTGTCCCGCCAGGTGGAGAGCATCGACCTGCACTGGGTTTCCCTTGCCGAGGCCATCACCGTCACCGTATCCCTGGAGCTCGTGGGCACTTCGCCCGCCGAGACTTCCGGCGCCGTCATCGACCATGTGATCCGTGAGATCGAAGTCAGCTGCCGTCCGCTGCAGATCCCGCAGTCGCTGGTTGTGAGCATCGACGGTATGGAGATGCATGACACCCGCACGATTGCTGATCTCCAGCTTCCCGACGGCGTCACGACGGCCCTGGACCCCGACACGGTCATCGTCACCTGCACCCCGCCGACGCGCGAAGAAGAGCCGCGTGCCGAGGAAGCGGTTGAGGGCGAGATCCAGCAGGTCAGCGACACTGAAGGTTAGCCCGCACTCAGACGGTGGGATGGAGCGTGAGCGTGATGTACTCCCCGCGACTTCATCCGGTAAAGCACGCCCCATCCCACCGTGTCTGCGGTACTGCTTACCACCGGTAGCTATCCCCTCATGTATGCCATCGTCTGCCTGGGAAACCCTGGGTTCGAGTATGCCCGCACGCGTCACAACGTGGGGTTCATGGTCGCTGACTACCTGGCTTCTCGGCACAAGATCAACCTCGGCCGCAGTCGGATGCGCGCGCTCTTTGGGCGTGGCACCATGGCCGGGCAGGACGTCCTCGTGGTCAAGCCCCAGACCTTCATGAACGACAGTGGCGACGCCGCACAGCGGATCGTTCACTTCTTCAAGATCCCCCGGAGCAACTTTCTCACCGTCTACGACGACATCGCCCTCGAACTCGGTGCCCTGCGCCTGCGTCCCGGCGGCAGCGACGCGGGTCACAAGGGTATGCGGTCGCTGGCCACTCACCTGGGCACCCAGGACATCGCTCGCCTGCGGCTGGGTGTTGGAGCGCCGCCGTCTGGAGTCGACGCCCGCAACTGGGTGCTCTCCGATTTCCGCCCGGCGGAGCGCGAGAAGGTGGAGGACATGATCGCTCGCGCCGCCGAGGCTGTCGAGTGGTGGCTCCAAGAAGGCCTGGAGTCGACCATGAACAGGTTCAACGGTTAGCTTCCCCCAGGCCGGCAGGTCTGTACCTCTTGGCCGGCGAACAACCCCCGTGTCGTGCCCGTCGCGTTCCCACCATCTCTAATAGCTGCTGGTGCATCTGATTCCCAATGGCACGCGTTCCCGCACGCAGACCAACTGCTCAGAGGTCGGCACCGTCTCTCCTGGTGTCCCTGGCTGTGGTTCTCGGCGTCCTCGCGCTGGTCTGCGTGTTGACGGCCGCTGTGCTGTATGTGAAGGCCAAAGCGCGGCCACCACTTCCCGAGACTCCCGGCCAGAGCGCAAGCAGGCAGACCTACCACGTCCCCATCGCCCAGCAGTACCTTCAGATTCAGCAGGCTGCGATGTCCGGTGTGACACAGCCCGTGGCCCTCGACGCCGGGCCTGAGGACGTGCAGACCGCACTTGCGCCGCACCTGCGCCAGCGTGGTATCGAGGACCTGCGTGTGGCCATCACAGACAGACTGCTGGTCGCCCAGGGGCGCACTGTCGTCCACGACCAGGCGCTCTGGGTGACGGTCTACCTGCAGCCTACTGCGAACAACGGGCAGATCGCCCTCAGACTGGTCGATGGGGAGATTGGCTCCCTACCAATGCCGACTGCGGTCAGGAGCGAGGTCCAGCGCCAACTGGACCGCAATCTCGCGGGCCTGATCTCACCCGGTATCCCCATCCGTCTCGACGCAGTCAGCGTCGCCTCCGGGCGGCTCGTGATTCAGGGAACCGTCAACGCGCGACGCTGACAGCTCACCCCAGGAAGATCGGAGACCTTCTATGCGCAACTCACTGCCTCTGCTCGGGCTGCTGCTTGGCGTTCTGTCGGCCCCAACCTTGCAGTCTGCCACTCTGTGGCAGGACACCTTCCGCGAGCCCCTGCGCTACGAGCGATTGGGACCCGCCGTGTGGCGCATGGGTGACGGGCAAGCCGCCTTCCGCAGCGGCGACAGCGAATCGCGGCTTGTGACGCTTCTGCCTGACCTGCAGTCTGCAACGGTCGAGGCCGACGTGACCTTGCAGGAGCGCAGCGGGTCATCCTGGACCTACGGCGGCTTGTCGCTGTACCTGGAGACAGGGAACTCCTGGCAATTGCTGATGGTCGAGGGTCCGGATGGACGACGCTACTACGAGCTGATCGAGGAGTATGAAGGAGTGCGGCAGGCGCAGTCACAGCCAGGCACGACGCTGCTCGCAATGCGCGAGACAGGGGCCTTGAAGAGCTGGGACTACGGTCGGCGGTATCGCCTCACGCTTGAGATCAGCCCGGAGGGGATCCGCGGTGCGGTGACCGACCCGGCGACCGGCCAGTCCTGGGAGCGAGACCTCTCCTTCGCAGTCGGTCGCGCGCTGAAGAGCGGCCGTCCGGCGCTGATGGTCCGTGGAACCGCCGGTGTGTACACGTCGCTCACGGTCCGTGGCGACACCCAGTCCCAGGGCAACAGCGTCCGGGTTGAGCGTGGATCAGCGGGCAGTGCCGTCGTGATCCAGGACGAGCACAACACGATCGCGCCGCGGCTCGTGCAGATGCTCCAGGAGGGCGGCTTCGGGGTCATGAGCCTCGACTGGGAAGCAGTTGGTGCGCAGCGGATCACTCCCGGTGCGGTCGACCTGGTGGTGCTCGCCGATGCCCGCAGGCTGCCCTTGACGGCCCGCGACGCCGTCGTCAGCTACCTGCGCGCAGCCGGCAAGGTCCTGGCGATTGGTGCACCGGCGCTGTCCGAGTTGGTCGTGAAGACCCCTGAGGGGTGGGGCGATCAGGAGCAATGGTCGGAGGCCTTCGCCCGCCGGCTTCCGACGGAACCAATCACCCTGTCCCCTGACCCGTGGACCCGGAACACAGGCAACCCGGACGGATCGGCACGCATCGAGCTCGACGCCTCCCAGGGCCCGACCTGCTGGAAGGCAACGGTGGACCTGCTCTCGTGGGAGACCTTCTACGCCAACATCGAAGGAGCCTTTGGTGCGGACCGGCGCCTCTTCGTGTTCCAGGCCAAAGGTGACGCCGACACGCCGCAGCTCTCGGTGGAGTTCCGCGAGAAGGACGGGTCGCGCTGGATCGCCTCCGTGAACCTCACCACGAACTGGAAGACCTACGTCCTCGACCCGCGGGAGATTCCCTACTGGACTGACTCCACCTCAAAGGGCCGAGGTGGTCAGGGCGATTCCTTCCGGCCCGCCAACGTCTCCTCAGTGGCCGTCGGACTGTCAGCCAGTCACACGCCGCTCTCAAAGAAGGGTCCTCACACCTACTGGGTTCGCGGCCTGGCTACGGCGAGCGACCAGGACCTGCCCAAAGTGAGCTTCCAGGTGCCGGACCTCGAGCCCCTGTGCCCCTCCTACAAGCTCTACCCCATGGAGGGTGTGACCACGCTTCAGGCGGCACAGGAGCAAGGTGTGGTGGCTGCAGACCTGAAGACCAGCTGGGCTCACCCCTGCTACTCGCCCGTCTGGCGCGACCGTGGCAGAGGGCTGGAGCGCGACCGGCCCTGGCGCTGGATACCGATCCTGGAGGGTCTCGACGCCCGTGGACAGTCGCGTGGAGCCCTGGTGTCGCTGCTGATCGGCAACAACGCGCTGCCCAATGCGCTGGTCTCCAACGTGGCGGTGCAGGATCCCCAGGAGGCCCTTGGCGACGCTCTCAGGCCCACAGTGGTGGCGACAGCCCAGGCCATGGCCCGAGGGCTGTTCCTGCTCGAGGGCGGGACAGATCTGTTCTCGTACCGCGAGGGCGAGCCCGTCCTCCTGGGTGCGAAGGTGCTCAACACGAGTCGCGCGCCGCAGGACTGCGAGGTCCTGGCGACCGTGACGGACGCCGACGGCAAGGTCGTTGCAAGGCTGGATCAGAAGGTGCAGGTGGTGAGCTCCCAGGCGAAGGAGCTGTCCACCACCTGGCAGCCGCAGGTCTTCGACCGACGGGGCTACCAGGTGACGGTCGAGCTCCGACAGGAAGGTCGGCTGGTCGATCGCATCGCACACCGGATCGAGCCGCTGCGCACGGCGCCGGCGCGTCCCGAGGAGTTCGTGCGGGTAGAGGGCGACAACTTCACCCTCGCCGGCAAGCCGTGGTACTTCAAGGGCATCAACTACCGCCCGAACTGGTTCGCCGGTCAGCAGCTCGCGCCCTGGCTATCCCGCGAACGGTATGACCCGGAGGTCATCGAGCGCGACCTGACCTGGATGCAGTCGATCGGGATCAATGCCCTCACCGCGATCCAGGCGGTGCAGCCCTCCGATCCCACTGACCCGAAGCAGTACCGCGACCAACTCGACTTCCTGGACCGCTGCGAGCGCCATGGGATGAAGTGCTATGTGACGGTGCCCGGCGGACGCCCCTATGCCGGGGGCGATGCCGCCAAGGTGATCGACTATGTCCGCCGGTCGGGGCTGCAGAACCACCCGGCAGTCATGAGCTGGGAACTGGCCTGGGAGCCCATCGAGAGGCCGGAGGCCCTGGCGCGGATCGCGGAGGACTGGAACCAGTGGGTCGTGGAGCGCTATGGCTCCGTGGACAAGGCTGTGCGGGACTGGGGCTTCGACCCGCGACCGGAGGGCAAGGGTGCGCTGCCGGCCCCTGCCGCCGGTCAGTGCAGCAGCCATGGGGCCTGGGACCGTTACGTTGCAGCCTTCCGACGCGGGTTCAGCGACCTGATCAGCGCCCGCTACCGAGATATCGCAGAGCCGCTCCGGGCCTATGATCCCAACCACCTGGTCGCCTTCCGGGGCGGTGCCTGCGGGATTCCCGACGGCTATCACTTTGCCCACATACATAGCGTCGGTGTGGCCAAGCACATGGACTTCCTCAACCCGGAGGGCTACAACCTGCAGCAGGGCTGGAGCACCAGCACGCCACCCGACGAGGTGCGCAAGGGCGGTCTGGTGACCCTGTACTACCGCTTCGTGAGCCGCGAGAAGCCGGTGGTCTGGATGGAGTTCGGGTTCACCATCAACGGCTACCATCAGGTCTGGCGGCCGGAACTGGTCCACCTCAGCCCGCAGAAGCTGCAGTACCAGCGCACGGAGTTCGACAGCTTCTACAGCATGTTCATCGAGTCGGGAGCGCGCGGAGCAGCGCCCTGGTGGTTGCCGGGAGGCTTCCGCCTTGGTGAGAACAGCGACTTCGGCGTCCTGGAGCCCGATGGGAGCGAACGGCCGGTCTGCGAGGTCCTGCGAAGCTACCTGCCCCGGTTCGAGCAGGTGAAGCACGCCACTCCCGCGCGGATCCTGGACTTCGACCTCGAGCGCAACTACCCGGTGGCGTGGAAGACCTACGCACCCCTGTATCTCGACGCCGTGAAGGCGGGCGAGACCCCGTACCTGCGCACAGCGGGGACCGGCTCAGACTCCGCCAACTGCCCACTGACCGCCGTCGGCGGGGTACCCTACTCGGGCAGCAATCCGCCGGTGTTCCTCAACGCCGAGTTCAACCGACTGGAGGTCAAGGTCGGCCCAGGACCGTGGCGTGAGGTCACGAGTGGCGAGACGATCAGCGGGCCTGTCGGGGCTCGGGTCCTGTGCCGTGCCTCTCTCGGGAATCTGGGCGAGGCCAGGTGGCTGGCACCGTCGGCCGGAGTACAGCAGGGACGTGTGTTCCTTGCGGGTCGGCGCGACTACGGGCTGCAGTTCCAGGCGCCCATCGCGGCAGACACCGAGTACTTGGCAGACGGTACGGTGCCGGAGTTCGTGCTGATTGACTCCCTGCAGCAGGAGACGAAGGTGTCCCTTGAGATGCTCGCGCAGGGGAGAGCCTACTTCGGGGAGCGTCGCACGATCACCCTCAAGCCCGCGCCGTAACCCCGCCAACTCGGCCCTGACGATCCGGAGCCCTGGAGTGCGTCTCAGTACGCCTCCAGGGCTTTGAGTATGGCGGCGTCATGGGTGAGCCCGAGGCCCGGTCCGTTCGGGACCGCGACCTCTCCATTGAGGACCTGCATTGAGGGCTCGCAGGGCACGGGCCGGCCGACCTGCGCTGCGTTGTACTCGTGGTAGGGCCCCGCGTTTGGGATGCAGGGAACGAAGTGCAGCAGCGTTACCCAGTTGGCGTCAGACCGCGGGCTGTGAGGGGTCACCGGCATCCCGCTACCGGCGGCGAGTTCAGCCACTCGAAGGGTACGCAGGAATCCGCCGTCGTAGTCGAGGTCGGGCTGTAGAATGTCCACGACGTGATGGCTGACCATGTCCTTGAAGCGATACCACCCGGAGTCCTGCTCACCACCGGCGACAGGCACCCGCAGAGCCTGCGTGACGTGCTGAGTCTGGCTGTAGGCCTCCCAGGGGCAGGGCTCCTCGAACATAACCACGCCATAGTCCTCCAGCATCTGACCAATCGCCACGGCATGGGCCGCATCGTAGGAACCGTTGGCGTCGGCGTAGAGGGTGAAATCGTCGCCGAAGGTGCCTCGGGCGAGCTTGATCAGCTCCTCGCTTCGTCCGGGCGAAGCGTCGGCGTTGTCGCTCATGCGTCCGCCGATCTTCACTTTGACGGCGCGAGCCCCGGTCGCCGCCACGCGCTCCTCCAGCCACGCCACCTCCTCTAGTGGGGTCGTGTCGCGCCTCATGCTGGACAGGTACACGGGAACGGTGTCGCGTCGCTGGCCACCGAGGAGTTGCCAGACCGGCTTCCCGGCGATCCGACCCAGCAAGTCCATCACCGCGAAGTCGATCCAGCCGACGCAGCACCAGAAGGCGATCCCCGCGAGCTTGTAGTTGGACTGGTGGAGGTACACGCCCTCAACCAGATGCGCGAGGGAGCGTGCGTCCTTGCGGATGAAGTAGGGGGCCACCCGCTGCTGGAAGAGGGGGTAGAGGTAGTCGAGGCGCTCACTGGCCGGTGCGAGGCCCTCGGCTCCATCAGTCGAGCGCACCCGGACAAATCGGCTGCCCTTGCCGCGCAGGGCCTCAATCGACTCGAGGATGACGGGATCGGGAAGGTCGCTGAGCAGAGGATGCGAGGACATGGCAGGCCAGTCTCCTCACCTGAGACGGCAGAGCGACCTCCGAAAGCCGCTCTGCCGCCTTACATGTCACCGGTGTCAGTTCTACCCAAGCAGGAACGGGCTCAGGTACTTCTTGGAGAGCAGCAGCATCTTCTCGCGCAACGGAGCACGCGACCACTTCGGACCGTGTGGCTCGCAGGACAGGTAGCCACGGAAGTCGGCCTCGTACAGGAAGGCCATGACCTTTCCCCACTCGATGTCGCCCATGCCGGCAGCCGGCTGGGACACGAGTTCGTCATCCATGTACACGTGCTCTTTGATGTGCATGTAGCCGATCTTGTCGGAATGATCGCGCATGATCTTCAGGTAGTCATGCCCGCGGTGGCACCAGTTGGCCGGGTCGAACTTCATGTACACGTTCGGCAGGTGCTCCCAGACAGCTTCGTAAGCCTCGATCGTGGTGAAGAAGCTGTTGCCGTGGACCGCGTAGAACGCGGGGACGATCCCGAGCTTCTCGATCTTCTCGATGATCGGCGGGAAGACCTTGAGGAACTCCTCGACCTTCTGCTCCAGCGG
>JBDKVB010000054.1 GCA_039679385.1 Armatimonadia bacterium
CCGAGGACCGCAGGCGGCACAGCACGCTGCCCAGATTGTCACAAGTTACCTCGGCGATGGGCGCCAGTTGGTCACGCACGAACCGCGCAACCCGGCCCTCGAAGCCCGAGATTCCGCGAACGTCAGACAGAAACTGCAGAAGCGAAGGGGTATCAGACATGCCGGACCTCCTGTGTGTGTCGACCGTTCAGACACGCTGGCCCACTTCCACGCAGCACAACCGCCGACCTGCGTGCCACTGTCCACACCGGGAGTCTGGGTCAACCAGGGGAGACTACTTGGCCGGGGAGTTGTTGCCGTTACGACGAGCGAACTTCCGGGCGGCCCGCCTGAGCTCTCCGAACAGCCCTGTGCGGGAGTTGCCGTACAGGAGCACCGGAACCATCATCACCATGAACAGCACCAGGCGGATCAGGGCGCGGCACCAGTCGCTACCCAGGGGATCGCTAGGCGAGTGCGTTAGCCACCCCGACAGTCGCAGGGCCAGCAGACCCCAGCCGAAGGGAATGTAACTCATCGCCACTTGCCACACCAGTTCCCACTTCGAGGCGTGGTACCGGCCCAGAACCTGCACCACAGAGAGCAGCCCGGACAGCAGGTATCCGGCGCTGGTCGCCACAGCCACATCCCGCAGGCTTCCACCGTGCCGGGCCTGCCAGCCCGCTGCGAAGTAGATCACCCCGGCTCCCAGGGCGTTGTTCATGACTACCAGCAGCTCGCGGTTGATAGCAATGAGCAGGCCGTTGGCGGCCACCGGCAGCGACAGGAACACGCTCGCCAGCGATAGCACCTGCGCGGCGAAGATGCAGCCCTCGAACTTCGGAACCACCGTGCGGATTGCCGGCGGAAGCATGATGAAGGCGCAACCGGCCAGAGCCGGCATCAGGGTCGCCGATGCGATGGTCGGAACCATGATCTGCCGCCGCACCCGCGCCAGGTCACCGTTGGCCGCATAGGACTCGATGATCCGCGGCATGATCACGAACCCGGCCGCCGAGGGGATACTGGTGAGGTAGGTCGCCATCTGCATGGCCACGCTGTACAGACCAAACCGGTAGGCGCTGTAGTGGGCGACCACGATGATGCCGTCTACCGTACGCAGCAGCGTCTCGGAGAAGATGATCAGCGCAATGGGCAGGCCGGTCAGGGCCAGACGCACCGCTACCCGCCAGTCAAAGCACACGGGCACAACCAGGCGAGAGGCAAACCGGAAATACAGGATGCTGATGATGTCTGCCAACAGCCAGCCGAGCATGGCGCCCATGATGTGGAAGTAGCGGGCACCCAGCAGGATCAGCACGAACTCGGAGACCGTGTTCACAACCGAGGCGCCGGCCAGCACCGGGAACAGACCCCAGGCGCGGATGACCGTGCGGTAGAAAGCGTAGGACTGGAGGGTAACGAGGATCCCGCCACCGGCCATCAGTGCGGCCTTGGTGGACGGTCCGTAGTTGCTCAGACACCCGAAGAGGAGCATCCCTGCTCCGCCGACAATCCCGGAGAGGGTTACGTAGGTGGCCCCGACGCTCTCGATCTCGTCGGCCTTCTCAAAGTCCTTGCGACCGAGCGCCTGCGGGAGTTCCTTGCTCACCCCGTGCAGGATCCCCAGGTGGGCATGCGTCAGATACTTGTGCGCCATGGCCACAAGGCGCATGATCCCGCGCCCCGTCGGCCCCAGCAGGTTCATGACCACAATCCCGCGCACGACGCCAAACAGCATGTCGCAGTACGAGCTGCCCAGCATCATCAGCGCAGCCGTCAGAGCGCCCGAACGTCGGTGCATCTGACGGTGGTCATCCACACGCGGTTGCTCAGCCAACTCACTGCTCCATCAAGACAGGAAAGCGGCGCTGTCCTCGCTCCCGAAGTGTCTCCACGGGGCCAGGGCGCCATCAGTTCACCTGGCCGGCAGCTACTGCAGGGGCGTTAGCCACGCCTTCTCATAGGCTGTCCGGTTGACCTGCTTCACATGGAAATCGCCAAACAGCATGTTCCAGCGCCTCGCCTCGTAGCTCCTGCCGCCATGCCAACCACCGTGCCCGTCGAACAGCACATTGGTGCCGCTTGGGTCGCGCAAAGACTCCGTCGTCGCCCCCACAAAGCAGATCTCCGTCCTCCATACATAGCTGGTGTCGAACACCTCGTAGGAGGTCGGCTCGGCCTTCAAGGTCGAGTTCGTGTCCTCCAGCACGCTGTATCCCGTGTCGGAAGGGCAGTGCCACGCCTGGTGACTGCGAACATAAGGGTTAAGGGCATCGTGCAGGAAAGGCATCACCGCCAGTTGGGCCTGCCACTGCGGGTATCCGCTCCAGATCTCCGGGCAGTAGCGGTCCGCCGGGTCGACGCCCCAGGGGAATCGCCCGTCATAGTCCTGGCAGTACATCGCCATCGCTGCGCCGAGTTGCCGCAGGTTCGACAGGCAGACCGTCGACCGTGCCTTCTCCCTCGCACGCGCGAAGACGGGGAACAGCAGGCCGGCCAGGATCGCCAGGATCGCGACCACCACCAGCAACTCGATGAGCGTGAAGCCACGCCGACACTCTCGCACGGGCGGCCTCCTGAACCCCTCCTATGCGGGCCAGTATACCATATCCGACTCCCCGACACGCAAGCGCCCACCAGCCTGCTCGTCACGCACACTTGGCAGAAGGACCCAGAGTCGGCGTCGGCGACCAGCACCCAGCCGGCACCCACCACTGCTTCGGGGAGTGCGCCGCCACTTTGTCGTTGCCTTGGGTCGTCGCCCTTCGTCCTTGCCTTTCGTCCTTGCCTTTCGTCCTTGCCGTTCCCCCTCGCCACCGCGTGGAGAGGGGGATGCCGAAGGCAGGGGGTGAGGTGCCCTTGCCGTGCGTGGAGAGCGGGCCGGGGGTGACCTTCCACCGCAACCTTACAGGTCCAGCCTGCCCTGACTACGCGACCGTAGGGGCTCAAAGCTCAGACGGTGTGCCGGACACGGTCCCAGTCTCTCCAGGGCCTCACAGTGCTGAGCCGTCACATACCCCTTGTGCTCCGCGAACCCGTAGCCCGGGTAGTAGCACTCCAGGCACTCCATGATGGTATCCCGATACACTTTGGCGATGATCGAGGCCGCCGCGATGCAATAGCAGCGCCGGTCTCCGCCAACGACCGCCTGGCTCTCCACGGGCAGGTTCGGGACCGGACGGCCGTCCACCAGCGCATAGTCCACGCCACTTCCCAGGTCCTGCAGCGCAGTGCGCATCGCCGCATGGGTCGCCCGGAGGATGTTGGTGGCGTCGATCGCCGAGGCAGCAACGATCCCCAGGCCGATGCCCAGGGCCACCTCACGAATCTGCGCCGCAATCTCCTCCCGCTGGGCTGGAGTGAGCTGCTTCGAATCGGTCACATGCGGCACTGCCGGTGCATCGGGCATCACCACAGCCGCTGCAACAACCGGGCCAGCCAGGCAGCCGCGACCGACTTCATCGACTCCCGCCACTGCCCGGTAGCCCTGAGCCGCCATCTGTCTCTCGAGAGTTCTCGGAGCGGACCGGGGCAGGCGAGGGCGACCTCTGGCAGTAGGAGGGTGGTCTTTGGCAGTCGGCCTATCTTCAGACGATCCACTCATAGGCAAGTCTGTTTCACCCCGACCTCTCCCATCACCTCTTCCGCGACCTGTTCCCGCTCCTACCCACTCTTGGAACGGGGGACCAGAATAGGCGTCGGCAACTCGCGCCTTGCCGGTACCGACCACCACTCCACGACCTGAGTCGGCACTTCGCCGCTGCCTTCTGCGGTTGCCTCTCGCCGTTGCCTCTCATCACTGCCTTTCCCCCTCGCCACCGTGTGGAGAGTGGGACGCCGAAGGCAGGGGGTGAGGTGCCGTTGCCGTGCGTGGAGACCGTATGCCGAAGGCAGGGGGTGAGGTGCCGTTGCCGTGCAGACGAGGCCAGGGGGTGAGGTGCCTTCTCCCCTTGCCCTGCTGCGTTGACGTCCACGTTCCTCCCTGCTAAACTACCGCCAGTCCCGGCACCCGTGCCGGGCCCTTCATTATGCCCGCAGGTATCTGGTCGCGAGAGGGAACCTTCCGTGATGACCTTCCAGAAGATGCTTTCCACGCTGAGTGAATACTGGGCTGCCCAGGGCTGTGCCGCCATGCAGCCCTATGAGCTGGAGATGGGCGCCGGGACCATGTCCGGCGACACCTTCCTTCGCTCCCTGGGGCCCGAGCCCTGGAATGCAGCCTATGTCCAGCCTTGTCGACGCCCCACCGACGGCCGCTATGGCGAGAACCCCAACCGCTTCCAGCGCTACTTCCAGTATCAGGTTGTCATGAAGCCCTCACCCGACAACATCCAGGAGCGCTACCTCGCCAGCCTGCAAGCCCTGGGCCTCGACATGCGCAAGCATGACGTCCGCTTCGTCGAGGATGACTGGGAATCACCCACTCTCGGCGCCTCAGGAGTCGGCTGGGAGGTCTGGCTTGACGGCATGGAAGTCACGCAGTTCACCTACTTCCAGCAGGTCGGTGGCATCTCGTGCAAGCCGGTGACCGTTGAGATCACCTATGGTCCCGAGCGCCTGTGCATGTACCTGCAGCAGGTCGATGATTACCGCAAGCTCCTGTGGTCGGACACGGTGACCTACGGCGAGCTCCGCTACGAGGAAGAGTTCGAGTTCTCCAAGTACAACTTCGAGACCGCCAACGTAGACATGCTCTGGACGCTCTTCGACCTGTTCGAGAAGGAAGCCTTCGCCCAGATGGACGCAAGCCTTCCCTTGCCTGCCTACGACTACGTCCTCAAGTGCTCCCACGTCTTCAACCTCCTCGACGCCCGCGGCGCCGTAAGCATCACCGAGCGACCCGGCATGATCCTGCGGGTCCGGGGCCTGGCGCGACGAGTGGCGCAGGCGTATCTGCAGAAGCGCGAGGAACTCGGCTTCCCCCTCTGCAAAAAGCTGGAGGCCGCTGCCGGGTAGCTCTCCTGCTGCCCTGGAATCCGCTGCACTTGGGACGCGACGTACACACCCTCCAAGATTGAGAAGGCCAACTGAATGCCCAGCGACCTGCTCTACGAGATTGGCGTAGAAGAGATACCGGCAAGTTTTGTGCTCCCCGCACTCGAGCAGCTCAAGCAGGGGATCGCCGAAGGCCTCGGCAAACTGCACCTGGAATACGGTGAGGTTCAGACCTACGGCACGCCCAGGCGTCTGGCGATCCTCCTCAAGGACGTCGCCGACCGACAGCCCGATATGGAGCAGGAGTACAAGGGGCCACCGGCCGACAAGGCCTTCGACGCCGACGGTCGTCCCACCAAGGCCGCGGAGGGATTCGCACGCACTCGTGGCGTGGCGGTCGAGGACCTCCAGATCCGCGACACCGACAAGGGTAGCTGGGTTTTCGTCGCCGTCTGTGAGCCCGGTCAGCCCGCTGCCGGCGTCCTCCCCGATCTGCTCTCTGAGGTCACCCTGGGCCTGAGCTTCCCCAAGACCATGCGTTGGGCCGACCTTGACCACCGCTTCGCACGTCCGATCCGCTGGCTCGTGGCACTGCTGGGCTCGCAGGTTCTCGACTTGACCGTCGCCGGCGTCACAGCGAGCGATGCCAGCCGAGGCCACAGGGTTCTCGGCTCCTCGGCCGTGCACCTCGACAGCCCCTCAGCCTACGTGGAGGCTCTGCGCGCCAACTACGTCCTTGCCGACCAGGACGAACGCCGGGAGGCCATTCGCACCTCTGCTCAGGCAGCCGCAGCCGAAGTCGGGGGCAACGCGCGCATCGACGATGACCTGCTCACTGAGGTCAGCTTCCTCGTCGAGTGGCCCACCTGTCTGTGGGGAGCCTTCGACCCCAAGTACCTGACCTTGCCGGAGCCCGTCATCGTCACCGTCATGCGGGGCCACCAGCGCTACTTCCCGGTCGAGAACGGCGACGGCCGCCTTCTCCCCTACTTCATCACCGTCCGCAATGGCACCGACGAGGGTATCGAGATCGTCCGGGCCGGCAACGAGAGGGTCATCGTTCCGCGGCTGGCCGATGCCGAGTTCTACCTGACCGAAGACCTCAAGCACTCCCTGGACGACCGCGCTGCCTCCCTGGCTCGCGTTACCTTCATGGAGGGCATGGGGACTCTGGCCGACAAGACCGCTCGCCTGGAGAAGCTCGTGGCCCACCTCGCAGAGTCCTGCCCGGCCTTTGACGCTGAGGTCGCCGGGACCGCCACTCGCGCGGCACACCTCAGCAAGGCCGACCTCGTAACCCTCATGGTCGGCGACAGCAAGCTGGGCGAGCTCCAGGGCATCATCGGCGGCGAGTATGCTCTCCGTCAGGGCGAGCCGGAGGACGTTGCCACCGCCATCGCCGAGCAGTACCGCCCGCGCGGAGCCGGTGACGATGTTCCCGCTTCCCTGGCCGGCACGCTGGTCAGCCTCGCCGACAAGCTCGACAACCTCGCCGCCTGCTTCCGACTGGGCGCAATCCCTTCGGGTTCGGCCGACCCCTCTGCTCTGCGTCGACAGGCCCAGGGGATCGTCGAGATGCTGCTGGGCCGAAGCCTGCATCTGAACCTCCGCGAGGCCCTGCTCTACGCTCTCAACCTGCTCCCCGTGCCGAAGCTGGAGAAGGCCAAGGAGGTCGCGAAGGTCCTGGCGCCGGAGGCGGCCCTCGATGCCCTGATGGGCTTCTTTGCTCAGCGCCTCGACTTCGTCCTCACCCGCGACGGCGTCACCTATGACCTCGCACGGGCGGCCCTCGGTGCCGACTGGGACGACGCACGCGAAGCCTACGAGCGCGCCCAGTACCTCCAGCAGTTGCGGACCAGCGCACCAGCCCTTTTCGACACCCTTGTGACGGCTGCCGAGCGTCCGGCCCGCATCACCCGGCCGGAGCAGCTTCCCGAGGGCCTCCTCGTCAACGAGTCCCTGTTCCAGGAGGACGGCGAGCCGAAGCTCTGGGCCACGAGTCAGGAAGTCCGACGCGGCGTCACGTCTTCCCTGTCCAGCACACCGCGAGACTACGCCATGGCCGTCAACGAACTCGCCACCCTCGCCGAACCGATCCATGAGTTCTTCGCGCAAGTCATGGTAATGGTCGACGACGAGCCGGTGCGCAACAACCGACTTGCCCTGCTGCGTGAGATCGACCGCACCTTCCTTGGGGTCGCCGACTTCCTGCAGGTCGTCCGCGAGGGCCAGTAGGCGCCACACAACTCTTGCGGGGAAAGAGGCCCGGGCTACCCGGCCATGACCATTCGTGAGCGCATCGAGCAAACCGAACGCGAGACTCTGAGCCCCTATGCGGCTCTCAGCGCACAGTCACGGGGACGGCGCTTCCCCCAGTCCCCGTGCCCTGTGCGGACGGTTTACCAGCGCGATCGCGACCGCATCATCCACCTGTGCCGAGCCTTCCGCCGCCTGGCCTACAAGACCCAGGTCTTCTTCTCTCCTGCCTCCGACCATCTGCGCACCCGTCTCAGCCACACTCTTGAGGTCTCCCAGATCGCCCGCACCATCGCCAAGGCCCTGCGCCTCAACGACGACCTGACCGAGGCCATCGCCCTGGCCCATGATGTGGGCCATACACCCTTCGGACACGCCGGCGAGCACGCCCTCGACAAGGCCTATCGCAGACACGACCCTAACGCCCACTTCAACCACGCCGAGCACAGCCTCCGGGTGGTGGATGAGTTGGAGCGCGATGGCTCCGGCCTCAACCTCACCGCCGAGACGCGCGAGGGTATCCTCCTCCACTCCAAGGGCCGCGCCGACACCCGGGGCACGCTCCACCGTCCTCCGGGAGCAACCCTCGAGGCCTTGGTCGTTCGCCTCTCCGACCGCATCGCCTACGTCAACCATGACCTCGATGACTGCCTGCGGTCGGGTGTCGTAATGCAGGAGGAGATCCCCGAGGAAGTGCTCAATGAGATCGGCCGCCATCACAGTGCCCGCGTCGGTCGAATGGTCGAGGACGTCATCAACTGCAGCCTCGACTCACCGCAGCTGGCCATGAGCGAGGACGTCACCGCCGCCATGGACGGCCTCAAGGATTACCTGTATGACCACGTCTACCTGAGCGAGCTGCTCCAGGCAGAGGCGGCCAAGGTCGAGGGCATCATCGGGCAGCTCTTCGACGTCTACATGAACTCCGACACCATCCTCCACGAGGCCATCCAGCTCGTGCCCACCGACGGGAAGACCCGCGCACGCCTCGTCTGCGACTACATCGCCGGCATGACCGACCGCTTCGCCCGCGACCAGTACGTCCGCCATTTCCTCCCCAGCGGCTATCCACCCGTCGAAGATCACTAACCCCCACCGACCCGCCTTCTCCACACCTTCTTTTGCCTCCCTTGGAGGGGAGTGCTATAATCGCGGCGTTTGCCTCCCGGGAGCCGGGAGCAGCGGCCTCCTCGGTCCTCGCACCGGCAGGAGCGCCGCAAACCATGGCAGGTGTAGCCGATGCGAAGGCGTACCCTTGGCCGTACCGGCGTTCAGGTCGGCGAGATCGGCCTGGGCGGTATCCCCATGATCCGGGTCGAGGACCTCGACCTCACCGACGCAATCATCAATCGCGCTTTGGACAGCGGCATCAACTACCTGGACAACGCTCGCGCCTACCAGGACAGCGAGATGAAGTATGGCCGAGTCCTCAAGTACCGCCGCAAGGAGGCC
>JBDKVB010000055.1 GCA_039679385.1 Armatimonadia bacterium
GCCTCCGCGTCCGGGGTAAGGCTGGCGGAAGCGAACCTGCAACTGGCGAAGTCCACAAGTGCCCTGTCGGTGAGCCTCGCGGCCGGGGTGACGCACACGAAGGCGTCCTTCGGGTCGGAGCCCACGAACTGGCAGGTTGCGGTGGCCGCTCAGAAGCCGATCCTGGATGGCAGGGAGCGCGAGTCGGCGATCCAAGAGGCCAGGGCGCAGGTGGACGCCGCGAAGCTGCAGCTTGAGAAGACGAAACAGGAGATCGGCCTGGCGGTCACGCAGGCGTACCTGAATCTGGGCGACGCCCAGGAGCGGCTTCGGGTCTCCAAAGAAGGCGTAGTGAACGCGGAGGAGCAGACCCGGATCGCCAAGGTGCGCTATGAGGGCGGCATTGCGCTGGGTGTAGAGGTCATCGATGCCGAGACAAACCTCGCGGCCGCACGAGCCGAAGTCGTGAACGCAGAGTACAACCTGGAGTTTGCCATCGCCCAGTTGCGCTCCTCAGTGGGCCTCTGGGGCGCCAATGAGGGAGGACCGTCCAAGTGATCCCGAGCGTTCCCACAACACCAGAACCAGAAACCAGCCCGCGGGAGGACCCTAACCTGCGGGATAAGAGCACGGGGCTCGAACCTCGGCAGTTGCGCCTGATCGCTGTCGTGTGCCTGGTTGTCGGGGTGGCCATCCTACTGCTGGTCGGCTTCGCAGGCTGTGGACGTGGTAAGGGCAAGCCGGGAGCAGCCGCCGCCAAACCGGGCGAGACCGCGACCCCTGTGTCCGTAGTGGTTGCACAGCGCGGCACGATCCAGGATGAGCTCGAGCTCACGGGTACTTGCCAGGCGACGGACCAGGTAGATGTGGTCTCCGAAGCCTCTGGGAAGGTCGTCGCCGTAACCCGTGACGTCGGCGATGTGGTCAAGGCCGGCGAGCTGCTGGTGCAGTTGGACACGGCACTGGTGTCCAAGCAGCGTGTGCAGGCCGAGCGTGGCGTCGACTCTGCGACCTCACAGTTGCGCCAGTCATCGGCCAGCGCCAAGCTCACCGACAAGCAGACTTCAATTGGTATCCGACAGGCCGATGCCGGGCTGTCGGCGGCCAGGCAGCAGCTCCAGAAGTCTCAGGCCTCCTACAGGTACACGACCGACAAGATTCACAGCGACATCGAGCAGGCGAAGGTCGCCCTGGCCAGCGCCCAGGCCCAGCAGCGTGATGTGGCTGCCGGGGCAAGGACGCAGGAGTTGGCCCAGGCGGAGGCCTCGGTACGCACCGCGGAGTCCACTTTGTCGCTGCGCAAGACCGACTACGAACGCTACCAGCGGCTCTACCAGCAGGGCGCGGTTGCGGAAGCGACGCTGGACAGCTACCGGACGCAGTATGAGGTCGCCCAGCAGGCTGTGACCCAGGCCCGTGAGGCCCTCAGCCTGGCCCGCGAGGGCTCTCGCCAGGAGCAGAAGCGTGTGGCCTCCCTGGCGGTCGACCGAGCCCAGGAGCAGTTGCGTCTGGCCGAGGCCGGACGGCGACAGGTCGAGATTGCTGCGAGAGACCTGGAAGTGGCGCGAGTCGGCCTGCGGCAGGCCGAAGAGAGCCTGCGACTGGCTTACGCTTCCCGTGGTCAGTACGACGTCGCAGTGGCGGGCGTCAATGCCGCCCGAGCAGGTGTGGGCCAGGCCGCAGCGAGCAAGGACTACGCCCGGACCAGCGAGGGCAAGTACAGCATCTTCTCGCCGATCTCCGGTGTCGTTGCCAGCCGCAACGTGGACGTGGGTGAAGGCGCCGCAACCGGTACGTCCGTCATGCGTATCGTGAACTCGAACCCGATCCGCCTCGAAGCCAATGTTACCGAGTTGGACATCGACAAGGTCAAGCTCGGCGACGAAGGTCTGACGACGGTCGACGGTCTGCCCGGCAAGACCTTCGTGGGCCGTGTGGCGGCGATCACTCCGCAGGCGCAGAAGGACCAGCGCAACTACCTTGTGCGCCTCGAGGTCGACAACGTTGAAGGGCTTATCAAGGCCGGCATGTTCGCGCGCGTGAAGCTCGTGACGGCCGAGAAGAACGATGTGATCGTGGTCGAGCGCGACTGCGTAGTTGAGCAGGGGGCTAACCGTCTGGTCTACGTGGTGGAGAACGGTGTGGTGAAGGTTCGGAAGGCCGAACTGGGCATCACCAACGCCTCGCAGATCGAGATCACGTCGGGCCTGCGTGCAGGTGAGATGTTGGTGTGTACCTCGCAGGCAACCCTGGCGGACGGACAGGCAGTGAAGCCGGTGCAGAAGTCCGACCAGCCGGGAGCGGCGGGTGCAGAGGCAGGGACGACGCAGGGAACAGAGGCGCAGAACGTGCCGGCAGCCCCCGCCGCCGGGGCCAACCAAGTGATCAGTGAACCGGCACCGGCTCCCGCAGCGCCCGCAAGGCCGCGCTAACCGCGGGTGTGCAGGCGAGTCTGTTGGACGAAGACATGCCTGGCGCCGCTGATGCTGCGGCGCCCTTCCGTTGCCCCAGGCGCAGCAGTCTGCCTGAGGGTGCCGCACAACCAAGTGCTACCACGGTGAGAGTGTTCTTCCTATGTGGTTAACCAGGCTTGCCATTAGCCGTCGAGTCACAATCTCGATGTTCATCCTGGGGCTTGTGATCATGGGCCTTGTGGGCCTCAGTCGCATGCCCTGGGACCTGGTCCCCAAAATCGACATCCCGGTCGTCAGTGTGACGGTCCCCTATCCGGGCGCGGGCCCGCAGGAAGTCGAGCAGCGGGTTCTGAAGCCGGTAGAGGATGCCGTCAGCGTGATCAATGGCGCCGATACCGTGTCCTCGACAGCCTACGAGAACATGGGTAACGTGACGATCCAGTTCAAGTACGGCACCGACATCGATGCCGCAGCGGCGGACGTTCGCGACGCAATCGACCGGGCCAAGGCAAGCTTCCCGGACGACGTCACGCAGCCCTCGCTATACAAGATCGATATTTCCGCAATGCCGATCTTCGTGGTCGGGATCTCGGGTAACAGGGCGCCTCGCGACCTACGCAAGCTCGTGGACGACGAGATCAAGCCACGACTTGGACAGGTCACCGGTGTTGCCAGCGTCAGTGTGTCGGGTGGCGAAGAGCGTGAGATCCAGATCCTCGTACACCGCGACCGCCTCGACGCAGTTGGGCTGTCCATCTCGAAACTCGCCGAGATTCTGAGAGGCGAGAACATCGACATCCCCAGCGGCAACGTGAAGGAAGGCCGCAGGGACTATGCCGTGCGTGTGCTGGGCCAGTTCTCGACCGTCGACCAGATGCGGCGTCTCCGGGTCAGCACTCCCCTGGGTGGCATAGTCCCGCTGAGCACTCTGGCCGAGGTGCAGGACACGGTCGTCGAGAGTGACACGCTGGCTCGCATCGATGGCAAGCCCACGGTCATGGTCTCCATCGTAAAGCAGTCGGACGCGAACACCGTTGGGGTCGTCCGCGGCGCGCGCAAGACCTTTGAGGAACTGCTGGGGTCCATCGAGGAGACGTCTGCGGGAGAGGCGAAGGGCGCGGAAGCGGCCGGTTCGAAGAAAGGTGAACTGCCGGGCGACATCAAGGCAGTCGTTGCCCAGGACAGCTCCGAACGCGTTCTGGAGTCGGTCAAGGACGTCCGCGACGCTCTGCTGTACGGCGCCTTGCTTGCGGCCCTCGTGGTGTTCCTCTTCCTGCACAACTTCCGTGGTACGCTGATCGTTGCCATCGCGATCCCGACCTCTATCGTCGCAACCTTCTTGCCGGTTGGGCTGGGCTTCGGCTTCACCCTGAATATGATGGTGATGCTCGCACTCTCCCTTGCGGTCGGTGTTCTGGTGGATGACTCGATTGTTGTTTTGGAGAACATCGAGCGCCACTTGCGCAGGGGTGAGCAACCGAAGGAAGCCGCCTACAACGGACGTACTGAGGTAGGTGGCGCTGCCGTCGCCATCACCTTCGTGGACGTCGTCGTGTTCGTCCCGATTGCCATGATGGGCGGCATCGTTGGCCGCTTCTTCTATCCCTTCGGTATCACGGCTTTCGTATGCACGCTGTTTTCGCTGCTGATGTCCTTCACCCTGACGCCAATGCTTGCTTCCTGGTGGTACACTCGCAGAGAGCGACGGGAAGATACCGGTGGCGGGATCTGGCAGGCCTTCTTCAGAGCCTGGGACCGCGGGTACGCGAGGTTGGAGCACGTGTATCGGCCTGTGCTGCGTCGCGTGGTGGCTCACCCGTACGTCACGCTGCTCATCGGCTACGGCATCCTGATCGCCACTGTGATGTTGATCATGCCGAGGCTGGGCTTTGAGTTCTTCCCCGCTTCTGACGAAGGCCAGGTACAGGCTTCAATCGAGATGCCGGTGGGGACACGCCTTGAGGAGACGGACAAGGTCGTACGACAGATCGAGAGCCTCCTCAGTGACCGGTCCAAGTATCCCGAGGTCAAGCACGTGGCCGGTGTGGTGGGTGTGCAGTCGGTAGGCGTCACGGGAGCCAAGGGCAGCGGCGGGCAGTACGGCATCGTCCGCGCCTTCCTGTCGCGACGTCGAGTGCGCGTCGAGGCTAACCAGCGTTCAGACGAAGGGGTCGTAGCGGCCCTGCGCCAGGACATCCTCAGCATCCCGGACGTGACTGCAAAGGTCACGGCCGAGAGTAGCATGGGCGGAGGCGGTGGCGCAGACGTCGAGCTGAATGTCCTGTGCGAGAACCAGGAGCTCCTGGGCCGGGCGTCTGTGCAGCTTGCCCAGAAGATCAAACAGATCCCCGGTCTGCTCTACGTGGACCTGTCCTCCAAGCCGGGACGCCCGGAGATTCACGTCCAGATCGACCGCGACCGCGCCTCTGACCTGGGCTTGTCTGTTGACACGATCGGCAAGGCGGTGCGCACCGCCATCTCGGGGAACACCGACGCCAAGTACCGAGAAGGCGGCGAAGAGTATGACATGCGGGTGCAGTATGCACAGCCAGACCGCAGCCGCGTGAACGAGGTCGGCGACATCTTTGTTGGCCTCACGACCTCAGGGCAGAGGGTCCGGCTCAGGGATGTGGCAAGGGTCTTCCTGTCGACAGGCCCCAGCCGGATTGAGCGGTACAACCGACAGCGGATGACGACCGTCACCGCGACCCTCGACTCGAAGGTGATTCTGCTGGGTACCGCCCAGCAGGAGATCAATAAGATTCTGGACGCGAACCCGATACCGGGAGTAGCCACGACCTGGGCGGGGAATGTGAAGAGGCAGGGCGAGTCCTTTGGTTACCTCTTCCAGGCCCTGTTCCTGGCCATCACCCTGGTCTACCTGGTCACCGCGGCTCTGTACAACTCTCTGCTCCAGCCGCTCAACGTCATGCTGACGATCCCGATGGCGCTGGTCGGCGGCGTGGTCGGACTCTGGGTGACAGGCAATGCCATGAGCATGATCGCGATGATCGGTGTTATCCAGCTTGTGGGTCTCGTCGGCAAGAACTCCATCCTGATGGTCGACTTCACCAATACCTTACGTGGACGCGGCCTATCGAGGACTGATGCCTTGCTCGAGGCGGCCCCGACCCGAATGAAGCCGATTCTGATGACTACGCTCGCGGCTATCGGTGGCGCGCTTCCCACCGCTCTGGCAGTGAACGAAGGTAGTGAGTGGCGCGCTCCGATGGCCGTCGTCGTCATCTTCGGGCTTGCACTGTCGACGCTTCTGTCGCTGTTGGTCGTACCGGCGACCTACTGCATCTTCGATCAGGTCGGCGTCTTCTTCGGCCGCATGGGTCGCGGTTTCATCGGTCTCGCGGGGATACTGGCGAAGCGCAGAGGCGGAGACGACGATGAGCTTCCGCCCCTCGGCCCACCTTCCGAGCCGCTGCCGCCGGTGAAGCCACTTCCGGAGGCTGAGGCGCCGCCTACTGAGCAGCCGCCCGCGGTCCCACCTCCTCCGCCGGTGCTCATGCCGCCGACTGAACCGAAGACTGAGGAAGACTCGACCGGCAACAGCGGGGGTGAGCAGCTAGGATGAAGAACCTCAAACTCGTATTCCTCATCTTCGACGAGGGCGTGCGCCCGGACATCATGGAAGTCCTGGAGAAGCACGGGATCAAGGGCTGGACGACCTGGAAGAACAACTCAGGCAACGGAGAGGGCGGGCCGAAGCAGGGCACCGCCATCTGGCCGGGCCTCAACGACGTCATCATGATGGCGGTTGAAGAGGAGAAGGTTCAGCCGATGATCGACGACGTCCACGAGGTGCAGGACAGCTTCCCGGTCCGCCCGGGCATCCGGTTCATCGTCACGGATGCGCAGTTCTGCTAGCCAACCTGTCCGTGGGTCTGGAAGGGCAATTCGACGCCGGTCGCGAAGTAACGACATCGCGGCCGGCGTTTGTGTTTTGGGGAGTTTGCCACGCCGGAGACAGTGGCACCTCAAGACGCTGTACAGGACCGGTGCAATGAAAAAGGGTTCAGACGAACAGCTCAGCTTCGATCTGCCCGAGCCGCAGGAGCCTGCGCGTCCTCGGTCCAAGCGTCTCCGCTTTCGTGTGCGGCGCGAGGCGACCAGGACGGAGGCCGAGCACAGTGACGACCAGGCACCGGCCCTTCTGCGAGAGCCTGTCCTGGCTCGCTGTGGCTTCTGCGGTCACAGGCTGACGGTGCAAGAGCAGGTAGCCATCTGCCCCAACTGCGGCGGGATCGTCGGCCGCCCGGGCAGCGATGATGAGGCAGGATAGCCGACGTGCTGCCGAGTAGTGCGCTTCGCAGGGATCACAAGGGAGGTTCGCTATGCCAGCCTTGAAGGCCGGATATGCAATCGCCGACATCACGCCCCCGATCGGGGTGACGATGGCCGGTTACGGAGCCCGCGACCACGGCTCCGAGTCGATCGAGACGCCCCTGTCGTGCTGTGCGCTGGTTGTCGAGGATGGTGAGCAGGCGGCCGGAATGGTCTTCTGCGACCTGATTGCCGTCAGCCGTGAGCTGGTCGCCCAGGTCCGGAGCCTTGTGGCAGAGGCCGGCGAGATTGCGCCCGACAACGTGATGCTGTGCGGGAGTCACACCCACTGGGGCCCTGAGGTTCGGCTCGCGGGATACCTGCCCGAGCACCTCAAGCACGGGGTGAGTGAAGCGTACCTGGACTGCCTTGCACGGACCATCGCCGGAGCTCTCGGTGAGGCGTGGCGTGGGAGAGTTGAGGTGGCTGCCGGCTGGGGTAACGGCTGGGTCGAGGCGATCAGCTTCAACCGGCGGCCGGTGACGACGACGGGACAGACCGTGGTGAGCTACCAGCTCCCGCCGGAGCAGGCGATGGTGGCTGCTCATGCCGGGAGCGAGATGCGGCGCCAGTGGGTTCGTGGCGGCGACAAGGGCCCGCGGCTAAGTCCGCCCCTGGAGGGTTTGCAGGGGATGTGTGCGGGCGTCAGCGACCCCGAGCTTCCCTTCCTCAAGCTCCTGGACCAGGAGGGGAAGCCCTTCCTGGGACTTGTGAACTTCGCCTGCCACCCCGTGGTCGGCGGCGACGACAACTTCTACGCCTTCTCGCCCGACTACCCCGGTGAGGCCCGAAAGGCCTTCGAGGCGGTAGTGGGCTGCCCCCTGGCCTTCTCCCTGGGCTGCGCAGGAGATCAGGTTCCCGCGTGGCGTGCCGGGGCCTCGCGGACCAGAGTCGGTCGCTCTCTCGGCTCGGCAGCGGCCTGTGAGTGGTATCAGGTCCAGAGCTGCGCGAAGGAGGTGCCGGTCCGGGCGATCCGCCGCGACCTCACCCTCGCGATCAAGGACATGCCAAGCGTCGAAGAGGCGCGTGCGGAGTTGGCTGCCTGTCCTGACCCCGAATCGCCGGCCGCTGCCGCCCAGCGCCAGCAGGTCGCGATGGCCGAGCGGTTCGCCGAGCGCAAGGCGATCGACACCGAACTGTGGGGAGTGCGCCTTGGGGACTGGGCGGCCGTGGGCCTGCCCGGTGAGATCATGGCGGAGATCGGCCTGCAGATCAAACAGCATTCGCCCTTCCCGGTCACCGCGATCATCAGCCTGTGCAACGACTCAGTCGGCTACATCTCCACTGCCCGCGCCCATCGCGAGGGAGGCTACGAGCCGACGTGGAGCGCACCGGGACCGCAGGCCGAGGAGCAGCTTGTCGACGCCGCCCTCGGGCTCCTGAAGGACCTCCACGACTGACACCCAGCAGCGTCCGCAAGTGACGAGCACCTCAAGGGGCAACAAAAAGGGCCACCGTGCGAGGCTTGCACGATGGCCCTTCTGTTTGCGTCAGCGGGGGCTACTCCTTGCTCGCGAGGACCTTCCCGGCCTGTCTGAGGACCACGCTCGTGGTGGCCTGGACCGAGTAGCTGCCATCGGGTTGGCGGGTGAGGCTTGCCGTGGTCGGGATGAGGAAGCTGTCGCCGGGCTGGAGGTCCATCACGGTGAAGGTGGCTCCCGCGGACATCCCCCGAGTGCTCTCGACGTCATAGACCATGGGCTGGGCGTACTGGGTCGCGACGACGCGCGTCTCGAAGCCATCACCCTTGAGCAGCTTCCCGGCGAAGTACCGGGTGCCCTGACGGCCGACGCCGCGCGCATAGTCGTTGCACACCAGGCTGGTAACCTCGGTGTCGCTGACGGGATCGTCGTCGACGAGGCCGGTCCCCAGGGCAAGAGTGGGGCTGGTGAGGAAGATGCGCGAGCCGTCCGGCAGGGGCTCAACGCGGGCGATGCGGTGTGCGGTGTTGCGGCTGTACAGAGGGTTGTCGAACAGAATCATCTGACCGTTCAGGCGGCCATCGGTCGGCAGCTTCACAGGGGTATCAACGACCGCCTGCGCGTCGTCGACGCGTCGCAGCCGGCCTGCATAGGCGGCCTGGCCGCAGACGACTTCGGTCTCGCCCAGGCGAAGCTGAGAGGCCCCAACAAGCTGGATCGTCTCAGCGCCCTTGTTCATGCGTACACGCGCGAAACGCCCCTGCAGCGAGAGGGAGGAGTCCGCGCCCGAGAAAGTGCGGAGACGGTCGGCATCGGCCGCGGAAGCTATCAGGTCACAGGCGCCGGGAGTGTCCGCAAGCAGTACCTTGAGACCGGCGGGCTTAACTGAGCCCGAGGTGTCGTCGCAGGTGAGTGGCAGGACCCGCTCGAGGAAAGGCCTTGGCTGCGCCAAGGCCTCCTGATCGGCCGGGGTGAAGCGCAGAGCGCGCAGACCGAACCAGTAGTTGCCGTTGCCATCATCGCCGACCAGCCGCAGGGAGGCGGTGTGGGCCCCCTGCGAGAGGCTGACCCGACCCAGACGAAGGGTGTCGGCCGGTGCAACTTCAGACGCGGTACCCTTCACAGGAGCACCGAGGGGCTGCCCGTCGACCAGCAGTTGCACGGTGCCGTAGGAGGGCGACACATAGTGATCCAGGAAGGCGGCATACTCGCCTGTCGTGGTGACCTCGAAGGGCCAGGTCAGCTCGTCTCCGGCCCTGGTCGCCTTGTACAGGGCAAGGGACTGGTCGGTCAGGTAGCGCGTTTCGCCGGCCGTTGCCTTTGCCTGTCGTACGACTTGGTCGGCCTCAGTAGCCGGTCCCAAGGCGCGCAGCCCGTAGGGCTCGAGCACGCCGACATAGGTGCTTGAGAGCGGTCCTTCCTGTGCCTTGCGCCGAGCGATGGCATAGCGAGTCTTGGGCTGATTCGGAAGGATGCCCGGGGCCCAGGCGGTGATGACCTCGGTTCCCGGCTGCCCGAGCATGGTCAGCCGCAGGAAGGACTGGCGGTCCGGAAGGGCCCAGGTTGCCTGCCAGGTGCCATCACAGGCGGCACGCTGCGGCTCCATGAGGAACCCCAGGCCATTCCCCGGGGGCGGATTCCAGTAGGGCCGATTCGGCACTCCCTTCATGTCGCCGTCATTGAGCTGCAGCGCTCCCCAGGAGAAGTCGGGACCGGCTACGGAGCCTGCTTCCTTGGCTCCGAGCTCGACCCCGGAGAACACCGCCTGATCACCGAGAGCATGGAGCAGGTAGTCGTGCTGCTTGCCGCCGAGGACGCGGAAGACGTCGACGAGGTACCGGTCCGGGCCATCGCCGACCAGAGCGAGGAGACGACGGTAAGTCTGGACCCCGAGGGCCGAATAGGTCGGCTCAGCCGACGCCTCTACGAGCTTGAGGCCCGGCAGGTCGGCGAAGTCCTGGAGGCTTCCGCCGGTGTCCTTGCTATCGCCGCCCTGGGACTTCTCGTCCACCAGGACCAGATTGTGGCTGGCGGTCTGGTGCGACCAGCCGACCTGTGTGTGAGTGCTGCCGAGACCATAGCCGAGGTCATAGGTCAGCTCGTAGCCGAGGGCGTAGTAGTTGAGGTTCAGGTCGTCCAGGTGGCCATGATTGAGTGAGGGGCCGTAGCGCAAGAGGGCCGCCTGGGCATCCTTGCCCTGCCCGGCGCGAAGGAAGGCGAAACCCTTCTGCCCGAGGATGTCGCTCGCGGTCATGCGCCGGCCGAAGTCGGCCGTGGAAGCCGCTGCCGGTGCAGGCGGTGTGGCGGCATGGAACACCAGCCATCCCGTCTCACCATCAGACGCGCGGGTCTTCTCCACGTCACCGGCACACAGGTAGTTGAGGAGCGCCCCGAAGTGAGCACGGTCCTCAGCGCCACTCACCCGGGCATAGAGCCTCTCGGCCAGGCGATAGTCGAAGGAGGCATACAAGGGATCAGGCAGGTACGAGCGGCCGGTATCGGGGCCGGAGTCACCGTATCGGGGCGACTTGCCCAGGCAGTTGAGAGTCAGATTCGGCAACTCATAGAAGGACTGGAAGTGCTTCAGGTCGTACAAGTTGATGCCGGTCGGATACTTGTCGCTGCGCCAGTTGAGGAGGGGCTCTGCGAAGGTGAGGTAGAGGTTGCGGGTGTGGTCGGAGTACATTGCCGAGGTCTCGTAGTACTGCCCGTCGCGGTCGACGTTGTTGCGCACCATGCTCAGGATTCCGTAGGGGCCATCGTAGGCCCAGTCGACGTACCACGGAAGGCCCAGGCAGCAGCCGACGGCAAGGGATCCGCGGATATAGTCGGCCTCGCCGTTGGTGAGGCCGCCGTGGAGCGATTGATCGTAGCAGTACTTCGCGCCGTTGCTCAGCAGGTTCGTCTCGATGTTTTGGCGTCGAGACATGCCGGTTCGGATGGAGGGCCGGTCGAGGGCCGGACTGTTGAACAACTGATCGTACCAATCTACATAATAGATGAGTACACGGGCCACCTGGTACCAGGGACGGCAGAAGCGGCCGCTCGGAGGGTTGCTGGGGTAGTCCCAGGAGCCCTTGTCGCAGGTCGGGTAGAGGTCGGCGAGCCGGTCCAGGAGGAAGGCCGCCTTCTGAGCATACTTCTCCTGTCCCGTGAGGGTGTAGGCGAGGGTGAGGGGTTGCAGTACGGTGGACTGGAACTGCTCCACGATCCAGGCGTTGTAGGAACCGACGAAGTAGTGGATCCGCCCGTCGGGGCCAAGGTAGCCGGTACCGGAATCCGGGTGGTCTTTGTCGGGCAGCACGTGGCCCTTCCCGCAGGTCACCTGGCGTGGCTTGTCAAAGCTGCAGCGGGCTCCACCCCAGGTGCCCCAACTGGCGCCGCAGATCGGGCAGCCGGTGAAGCCGTAGGCGAAGCAGGCTCCCTGCTCGGGCAGGAGATCGGCGAACCAGGCGTCGTCCCTGGCGACCCAACGGTCAGCCTCGGCGAGTACCTGGGCGAACCACTTCTGGGCCCAGGGGACGGTCTGCACGCGCTG
>JBDKVB010000056.1 GCA_039679385.1 Armatimonadia bacterium
AGCGGCCACGGGAAACGCAGCTACGTTAGCGAAGTCGACTTCCCGGAGGTCAACGACGGAGCGGAGTATCTGGCCAGCCTCTGGGCCGGGCGGAAGATCGGGTACCTGCTGGACCAGATCCGCCTCAACGGCAGCAACAAGGAACTCGTGAACGAGATCGTTGAGCTGAGCACGAAGTACGGGATCCTCACCGAGTACACCGCCTTCCTGGCGAATGAGGACACGACTGCTCCGCGGGCGGCCGCTCCAGGCAAGGCCATGGATGCGATGGCCGGAGCCTTCTCGCAGCGTGGCGGCGGATGGGCTACTTCGCAGACCCAGAACGCCCAGGTGATGCGCCAGGCCACAAACGTGGCCAGTCAGAACCGCTACCTGGACGCCGAGGGACGGGAAGTCCAGGTGGCTAATGTACAGAATCGCGGGCAGAGAGGATTCGTGGCCCGCGCCGGGCAGTGGCAGGATATGCGCTACGATCCGGCGAGCCGGAAGGTAGACCTGCAGGTGCAGGCCTACAGCGAGGCTCACTTCCAGCTCAGCCGCAGCTTCCCGGCGCTGAACCAGTCGCTTGCTGTGTCGGACAACATGATCGTGGTGGTGAACGGCAAGGCAGTCCAGATTGGTCCCGAGGGCAAGACAAAGCTCACCGACGAAGAGCTTAAGGCCCTGGGCGCCTCCACAGCCACGACGACCGGGAGCGCCGGGACCACACTGGAAGCTCCGCGCATGGCTGAGGGAGGAAGAGGGCTGCTGGCGGGTGGCCTGGCGACGGTGCTGGCCATGCTGGCTCTTCCGAGACGGCGGCGAGGGTAACCGGGAGCCCTGCCCCGCGGAGGCTGTGGGGGAGGAGTTGCACACGAACAGAGACGCCCCGCAAGGGGCGTCTCTGTCTGTGCTTCCGAAGGTTGCATAACGCCGGAGCCTAGAGATTCCAGTCCGGATGGGGCAGAGGCAGGCGGATCACTGCATCCAGGGACTGCAGAAGGCCTTCGGGCGCCACCAGCTCATCGGTGAAGGCCAGGCCGCTTGCTGAGCGGACACCAAGCCACAGACGAGTGAAGGCGTTGACGGTCGTCTGCAGCGAGGGCAGGTTGGCGTCCTGTCCGGGCTCGGCACCGGACTCGGCACCGAGGGTTACCACGTAGTCTCCGGCAACGCCTTGCCAGGGCGACTGCGGATCGAGGTACTTGGTGATCGGGTCGCTGAGTTGCAGGTTGAAGCGGACCTCGCCGCAGGGCAGGTGTGTGCGCGCCAGGCAACCGGGCAGATCAAGCATCCGCATCTGCCACCAGGCCACTGCGTGCGTGCCCAGCTCGAACCTGCCCTTGTCGCGGGATTCGTACTCCCGGAAGGGGTGCTCAAGCAGGTCCTGGATCTGGATGCCGGGCGGCTCGCGAAGTGTGATGAGCCGGACCTGGTCGCCGAGGCTCTTGAGGACCGCGATCAGCTCGCGGAACTGCTCGCGGGTCTGGAAGACGATCCATGTCACCTCGTAAGGGCCACGCGCGGCGTTCTTGGCGTGGCACCAAAAGTGGTGGGTCAGCTCGCCCTGGGGACCGTCAAAGTAGCCAAGGCCAAAGGCAGTGTCGCCCCACAGCATCGGCACATGGGTGAGCGCAGGACGGTCGAGGCTGCAGGCGCCGTGAGCCGGCCGCCGGGCCAGTCGTGACGCATGGACGGCCTCCCAGTCATCCGCAGTCAGGCGGCGAGGAACACGGGGCGTCTCCGTGACCGTGAAATGGGCCGGATCGAGCGAGAACTGGTTGGTGTAGGCGCCGGAGCCGAAGCCGAGCCGGTTGTAGAAGCCCTGGTCGAACATGCCAAGGGCTGCCACCAGGGCGCCCTCAGCGGCCCCCTGTGCCACGGCGCCGGCGGTTACCCCACTGGCCAGATGCTGCTTGCGAGCAACGCGGCTGGTGGTGACGCCGTTCACGTGCAGATAGGGTAGCTCCTCCTGCTGGTACATCAACCGTCCCGGTGCGGTGAGGACCAGGCACTCGGCCTCGCCGTTCAGGTCGGCGACAAAGCCGTCCGTCCCCTCGAGCTCAAGGTCCATCACGTGCTCGCGGTCCTTGCCCAGCCAACCGGTCTCACGCCAGATGCGTCGTGCGGCTTCCAGATCCCTAGTCCCGTCATACTTGCGGAAATCCATCAGCGATGTCTCCTCGTCTGCCCTGGGATACCGCCTTATAGTATAGCCCATCCTAGGCCGTGTGCTAAGCAGCCGGGACTGGCATCCGATGGTTGCTCCTCTTGGTAGGTATGCAGGACCAGGTTCGCGAATAGTCCGCAGTTGTCTGTGCTTGACGCCGTCAGGAGTCACCCAATGATACCCACGTCTCGCGACTGGCGTCTGGTTGCAGTTCTGTCCGTGCTTCTCCTGGTGACCACTGTCCTGCCCTATGTGTACCACGTGTCCCGACCGGCTGAGGGTGAGACCTACACCGGGCTGCAGCGCTATGTCAACGACCAGATCAGCTACCTCATGTGGGCAAATCAGGTGCGCCACGGAGACATGGCGGTCACGAACCTCTACTCGATTGAGGGGACCGACCGGTTCGCACCCAACCCGCTGTGGGCGCTCGTGGGGTTAGTCGGCAGAGTCGTGCCGGTGAGCACAGTGGTGCTGTACCATGCCGCGCGGGTCATCTTTGGCCTCGTCTACTTGTTCGTGCTGTTCGGGTTCCTTGCGCGGTTCTGTCCGGACCGCTTCACGACCTGGCTGGCGTGGTTTCTGACAGTGACCGCCAGTGGAGCCGGGTCTCTGTACTGGCTGTGGTCGCGTGAAGGGACCCTGGCGGGAATGTGGGTGAGCGCCGACTTCATGCCGGAGCTATGGACCTACTCGTCGCTGCTGTACTTCCCGCACTTCGTCGTGTCGCTGCTGCTGATGGTGGCGTCCTTTGCGGCGCTGGTGGACTCGTGGAAGGCCGAGAAGGCGCCCCTGAGTGGTGCGCTCGCAGCAGGACTTCTGCTCGGCGTTCTGGCTGTGGTCCACACCTATACGGCAGTGACGGTGGTTGCGGCACTGCTCGTGCACAGCGTGTTCCTCACGGTTCTTCGCGTGCCCTGGAAACGAGTGGTCACGAGCAATGCCGTGACTCTGGTCACCAGCGCCCCCTTCTTTGCTTTCCAGCTCTGGGAGACGAAGTCCCATGTGTCGCTGAGCCGGTGGGCCGCCTCGAACCTGATGCCGTCACCTTCGCCGCTGAGCTACCTGTGCGGGTTCGGGTTCGTCGGGATACTCGCCATCCTGGGCTTCGTGCGGACAGTGGGGTGGCTGCGCGCAACTCGGTCGGCAGGGAAGAAGCAAGAAACAGGAGACGCCTCGGCTCGTGTCTTTGAGGTCGCTAAGCGAGCCCTACTTGCGTCCTGGGTAGTGGCGACCCTGCTGCTGATTTTCAGCGGCGTGAGCTTCGAGCGACGCTGCGTGGAGGGGCTGCACATCCCCCTGGTTCTTCTCGCGGTCAGCGTGTTGGCGCCGTCCTTTGTGCAACTCGGACGCCGAAGAGCGCTGGCAGCCGGGCTCTTCGTCCTCCTGTGCGCCCCCACGAGTCTGTGGTACGTGGCTCGGGAGTTCCCCTCCCGCACCGGCTACATCGCTTCGGGGATTCTGGGTGCAGAGGAGGCTATCGCTGAGCGCTTTGGTACGGGGGCTCGCGCCTTTGCCGTCGGTAGCGTCGGGCAGTGGCTTCCCCTTGAGGGTCGCGTGCGGGTGTGGACGGGCCACGGGCAACTGACACCAAACCACGCGGAGCGCGAGCGAGTGGTGGAGCGGGTCTTTGCGCGAGACCTTTCGGACAAGGACAGATGGCAGTTAGTGGCTGACACAGGGTGTCAGGTTGTTGTCGCTTTTGGGTCCCAGGCCGGCCTGCTGCAGAAGGCTCCCGAACTGTGGCGGGAAGAGTATCGTGAAGGTCCTGTGGCGGTGTTCAGTCCTCGCAGTGTGCCGCGTGCAGCATCCCCTGAGACGCCGTGACCTCTCCAGTTGGTGCCGCAAGCTGAACCCCGAGAGTTGGGTTGACAGAGACTATGCTAAGGGGTATAAGAATGTTAAATGAGACTAACTAAGTTGGGGCGATGAACATGGCTGCCGGGCTGTCGGCGACGATGGAGGACTACCTGGAGGCGATCTACCGGTTGCAGCACAGCAACCGCGTAGTGCGCGTGAAGGACATTGCCGAGTCCCTGGAGGTCAAGATGCCCTCGGTGAGCGCTGCCCTGGCGACACTGCAGGAAGAGGGCCTGGTACGTCACGAGAGATACGGGGATGTTGAGCTGACCGATCGCGGCAGGGAGCTGGCCGAGGACGTGCACCGGCGGCACATTACGCTGGTGGATTTCCTGAACTGCATCCTCCAGCTTGAGCAGTCGGAGGCGGAAGACGAAGCCTGCAAGCTCGAGCACTACTTGAGTGCGAAGACGCTGCGTCGCCTGCTGGGGCTCATGGAGTTTGTGGAGCACTGCCCGCGCAGTGGAGGGGATTGGCTTACTCACCTGCAGGGGCGCTGGGAGGACCGCGACTGCGATCACAACTGCCGACGGTGTGTGGAGCAGATTGAGACGCCCAGCCAGAGTCCCTTTGGCTGGCATGGGGGACGAGGGCACGGCGCAACGCTGGACCAGCAGCGGCCGGGGTTCCGGGGCAGAATCGTGCGGGTGAGAGGTAGGGGACCGGTGCGTCGCCGCCTGATGGAGATGGGGGTCACAGCGGGAACGGAAGTCGAGTTCGAGCGCATCGCGCCACTGGGTGACCCGATGGAGGTCAAGATCCGCGGCTATCATCTATCCCTGCGGCGCAGCGAGGCGGCGAACATCGAGGTTGAGGCGGAAACGGCGGCTGAGGAGCCGGTGATGGAGACATCGGCCTCCGATGGAGCGGCCCGTGAGTAAGCGGATTGTCATAGGTCTTGCAGGTAACCCCAATGCGGGGAAGACGACCCTGTTCAACGAGCTGACAGGGGGCCATCAGCA
>JBDKVB010000057.1 GCA_039679385.1 Armatimonadia bacterium
GCACCTGCACATCGAGAAGATGCCCTGCACCACCCTGGCGCGTACGGCCACCTGGCTCTTGCTCTGTGCCCTGGCCTACAGCTATCTGTACTGGCTCGGGGTGCTGGGCACGGAACAGAAGTTGTCGGAACGCTACCATTACTGGAAGACGGCCAGCGTCCTGTGGCTGGGCCTGCAGTTGGTGCGCCACCACGACCCCTGGCTCGCAAAACTCACCCGCCGCCTCCTCATACCAAAACCTATACCCATCCCCAAAACTGGGTAAGGGCCAGCCATCGGAGCGCTACCGCGGCTCGGGACTGTTCTGGTGCCGCCGCTTCCTGGGTGTCAGTGCTGCGAGCTTTCCGATCGTTCCTGCGAGTTGCCAGCCCGAGGCGAGTGACGGTACTGGTTGTGCAGGAGGCGGAGCACGGTTCGGCGAACGTGTGCCCCGCCTACCTGCCGGTTCCACGCCCGACGGGCGACTGGGTCGCCGCATCAAGATCGAAGAGATCGATGCGAAGGCCCGGCAGCACTGAACCGACGTGGCCCCGTGCACCGGCCGTCGCCTGTGACGAAGCCAGACCGACCGACCAGCCGACTTGCGAAGGGAGCACTACAATGGCCGCCCTGCTTTGCACTGCGATCGCCGGCGCACTGCTGTCAGTATCCGCCTCCGCACAACCCGCGGTGTGGGTCGCCGACCCGCTCACCAAGGTGTTCCGCGAGGACACACGCCCGTCCGAGTCGCCTGCCACGATAGCACTCCGGGCGGCACGCGGGGAGTACGAATCGGCCCAGATATGCCTGCGCGCCACGGCACCGGTGCGACAGGTTCACGTGGTTGCCTCGGACCTCCGCGGAGAGGCCGGCGTCATCCCCGCCCAGGCGGTGTCGTGGAACCCGGTGGGCTACGTGCCGCTGGCTCGCAACACCCCTGACACACCCGCGTCGGAGCTGTGCTGCAAGGCGCCGGTAGAGGTGCCTGACCCGTTGCTCCCGGCCACACCCGTTGACCTGGAGGCCGACCGCACCCAACCGCTGTGGATCACCCTTCGTGTGCCTCGCGAGGCGGCTGCGGGCGAGTACACCGGGCAACTGACGGTGCAGTGGGAGGGGGGTGGAGCCACCGTGCCGGTAGCTCTCACGGTCTGGCCTTTTGCGATCCCCGAGGGGCGGCACCTGACCTTCACAAACTGGGTCAGTGCGGGTGCGCTGGCCAGGCAGTACAAGGTGACGGCCTACTCCGACGCCTTCTTCGAGCTCCTCGGCAAGTACGCTCGGGCGGCGGCGGAACACCATCAGAATGTCCTGTGGGTCAGTCTCGAGCTCGTTGGTCTGACGCAGCGGGCCGACGGCCAACTGGCCTGCGACTTCGGCACCTTCGACCGCTGGGTGGAGGTGGTCAGCGCCAACGGCTGTGACCGTTTGATTGAGATCCAGCCACTCGGCCGCTGGGCGCAGGGCTGGGAGAGCACCGACATTGCCCTCTCGGGCTACAAAGTGAAGACCGAGGGCGGTGAGACCAAGACGCTGACGGCGGAGGAGGTTCTTCCGACGCTGTTACCGGCTCTCCAGGAGCATCTGAAGGGGCGCGGCTGGCTGGAGCGAACGGTGATCCACATCGCCGACGAGCCCGCGGTCCACCATGTGGATTCGTGGCGCGAGAAGTCGCGTTGGGTGCACTCCCTGGCCCCCGGGATTCGGCGCATCGATGCGATTGAGGCCCCCGACTTCGGCAAGGACCTGGAGGTGTGGGTGCCGAAGCTCAACCACCTGTACAACTGGCTTCCCCACTATGAGCAGGCCGCTGCGGCCGGGAACGAAGTGTGGTTCTACACCTGCTGCCATCCCACCGGCGCTTTCCCGAACCGCTTCCTCGATCAGCCGCTGCTCAAGACGCGAATCCTGCAGTGGTACAACTGGCGCTACGGACTGTCCGGATATCTGCACTGGGGCCTGATCTCCTGGGATGCGAATCCGCTCCACAGCACGGGCAACCCGAATCTGCCGCCGGGCGACTGCTGGATCGTCTACCCGGGGGCCGATGGGCCGCTGTCCTCCTTGCGCTGGGAGGCCCTGCGCGACGGCTTCGAAGACTTCGAGTGTCTGTGGCTGCTGGCGGATCGGAGCCGGAAGATCGCCGCAGAGCTCGGTGCGCCGCCCGAGCTGTTCCGGCCCGAGCAGCGCAGCGATGAGCTGACCCGGCGGCTCGTGCGGACCATGGTGGACTACACTCACGATCCGGCCGAACTGCGCCGGGTGCGCGACGAGATAGCGGCTGAGATTGTGCAGCTTGACGCCGGTCCCCGGGCTTTGGTCGTTACGGACCCGCCCACCCACCACCAGCTCGCACCGGGACCGATCGTTGTGGCGACGCGAGTCTGGGCTGAACAGGGCGCCGAGGTGCAGGTGAACGGTCACGCCGCTCACCGCCAGGCCGACGGCAGCTTCGCCCATCACACCTCGGTTCCGTCAAGCACCGGCGAGATCAGGGTCGAGATCACCAGGGGCCAGGAGCGGAAGACGGTCCTCCGTCGGTTCAAGGTTATTGCGGGGCAGTGAGGGCCCTGGTGGCGGACTGAGAGGGCACTACACCCCGCTGCTCTCTTGCTCGTGCGCACGGGCTCGGTGCCAGCCGCCGAGTCCGGTTTTGCCCCTTCCACGGAGTGGGTAAGGACCAGACAGGGAGGTACTGGACAAGACACGGCAAAGAGCATAGAGTGGGACAGCAGGTCAGTGTGCTCTGGACACGTCGAGTGGCATCCCCGACGAGACAACTCAGCGCTCTTCAGATCGACCGTCGCAAGGCACCAAAGGCACCAACCACAAGCGGCACCGTCGATGCAGTCAGCCTCGAAACGGAAGGCGGTCGAGCATGAGCAAAGTAGCGTTGGTGAATCCGGGGCCTGCCGGAAACGCCAACTATGGTCTGACCGAGCCCCACAACCTTGGCTATCTGGCCAGCTACCTCGAACAGCATGACGTAGAGGTAAGCATTGTTGACCAGTTGGCGGGCGACGACGTGATGGGCCGTCTGGAGGCCTTTGACCCCGACTGGGTGGGCTTCAGTGGCACGACTCCGGTGGCCATGGACGCCTACGATCTGGCGGCCGAGTGTCGTAAGCGCGGGTGGAAGACGGTCATGGGCGGCGTCCATGCCGGCATCATGGTCGAGGAAGCCCTGGAGCATGTGGAGGTGGTGGTCAAGGGTGAGGGCGAGCAGGCCCTGCTGAAGTTGGTGAGGGGCGAAGTCGAGGGGCAGGTGGTGCAGGGGGAGCCGGTGGCGAACCTTGACGATCTGCCGCCGGTGGCGCGCCACCTCATGAACATGGAGCACTACCTGGGCAACGCCAACCGCCATCCCTTCACTTTTCTGGCCTTTGTACCGCCCAACACGCCCTCGGCGTCCTTGCTCACAGCGCGCGGCTGCCCGCGCCACTGCATTTTCTGCCACAACAGTTGGAGGGGTATCCCTTACCGCGCGAACACTCCTGAGCGCGTCATCTCCGAGCTGAAGGCGCTGCAGGCCGACTACGGCGTCAAAGCGCTGTTCTTCATTGAGGACAACTTCTTCGCCGTCAAGCGGCGCGTGAAGAGCATCTGTGAGCTGATGCAGCAGGAGAAGATCAAGCTGATCTGGGGAGCCACGGCGACGGCCAGTTCCGTGAACGAGGAGACCCTGGAAGCGGGTGCGGCCGCCGGCCTCAAGCAGGTTACCTTCGGGTTCGAGTCGGGATCCCAGCGGATACATGAGATACTGGGCAAGGGCGTTACCGTCGAGCAGTGTGCGCGCGCGGCCCGGATGTGCAAGGAGGTCGGCATCACGGTCAATGCCACCTTCATGATTGGCTCGCCGACCGAGACGCGCGAAGACATCGAGATGACCCTGCGTTTCATCGAGGATAACCCGATCGATGTCGCGGGGCTGCTGCTGCTGACGCCCTATCCGGGGACGCAACTCTGGGACTGGTTGGCCGAGCGCGGCTTCCTCCTTGAGTCGCGGAACTGGCGCGCTTTCGACTTCTCTACCGTGATGTACAGCTCCAATGGGGCGATGTCACGGGAGGAGATTCTACAGACCTATCACGAGGCCCTGGACCGCATCTATCGACCCAAGGCCAGTGCCTACTTCTTCTCGAAGCTGCAACACCCGCTGGAGGGCCTCAAGACGGCGGGCAAGGTCATCGCTTCGCCCAAACGCGTGCTGCAGCGACTGAAGACCCTGCGCTGGTGAGGGCAGGGCAGCCAAGAGCTTCCTCGTGGGTTCTTCGTAGAAAGGCTTCTCCATGGGTCTCCTGACAACCCTTCGTACCTACCGTGAGATGGTCAGCGGCGCTTCGCGCGCCCTGTGGTCCTACGGGCCGTCAATCACGTGGTTGCGCCGCCATCGTAGCTGGCGGGCGGCCTGGCGGTTCTTCCGCATGAAGATGATGGTGACCGAGGGCGAGGGAAGCCTCGGCGCCTGGTACATCTATCTCCGTCCGCTGATCAAGCCCTTCAGCCGCCGCTTCGCACGCTATGCCCCCTACCCAATCAACGTAGAGTTCGAGATCACCACGCGCTGCAACAAGAGATGCATCGTGTGTGAGCACACGCACTGGAAGGAGAGCGAGCCCCGGCAGGATCTGACCTGGGAGCAGTTCCTCCACATCGTCAACCAGTTTCCTCGCCTTATCTGGACCAACCTCACCGGCGAGGGCGACGCGTTCCTGAACAAGTCGTACCTGGACATGATCAAGTACCTTAAGGATCGCGACGTCTCGGTCTTCCTCTCTGATAGCTTCGACCTGATCACCGAGGACATCGCCCGCAAGCTGGTGGAGTGGCGAGTCGACGGCATCTACCTGTCCATGGACGCGGCGACACCGGAGACGTACGAGCGACTGAAGGTGGGCTGCAAGTTCGACCGGACGCTCACCAACATCAAGAACCTGCTGCGGCTCAAGAAGGAAGCGGGGTCACCCTTCCCGGAGCTGAACTTCCGCTACATCGTCATGACCGAGAACGTGCAGGAGATGCCGGCCTTCGTGGACCTGCTGGGCAGCCTTTTCCGTGAGGTCGGCCTCGAGCAGAAGGCGCGGCTGGAATTTGCCGGTCTACTGCACTTCCCGGCCATCGAGCACTACTTCCTGCCTGAAGTACCCGAGGAGATCGTCGAGGCGACTCGAGAGGCAGGAGAGCGCAACGGGATCCCGGCGAATTACGCCCATGCCAGCGTCGACTCCCTGCCCCCGATGAAGATGTGCCGGGCGTGGATGGAGCCGTACATCATGATGGGTGGCTGGGTGATGCCGTGCTGCCAGGTGCTGCAGAACAACGACCGCGACTACCTGCGCAAGAACTGCCTGGGGAATGTCTTCGAGACCGACTTCCGCACACTCTGGAACTCGGAACGCTACCGCACGTACCGCGAGTTGGTTGCGACGCCCAACGGGCAGGTCCCGGCACTGTGCAAGGGCTGCCGAGCCTATGACACCAAGCCGCGTGAGGAGCAGTTCGGTATCTGGTACGGTAACGAGGAGAGTTGATGGCTGCGCGCCCGCTGCTCTTGCTGGACCCACACAACTACGCCAACCCGGACGTGCCGAACCTGGGGCTGGCGTACGCGGCCACGCACTGGCAGGCTCCGGTGATCGACCAGCATATCAGGCCCGAGCCGCTGGATCGGGTGCTGGAGATGGAGGCGGAGACGCTCGGAATCTCGGTGCGGTCGGTGGGGCTGCGCGAGGCAAAGCGGCTCCGGGAAGCCTATCAGCAGCGCTACCCGCAGGCGCAGATCAAGTCCGTGCATAGCTGCCTGAGCGTACAGTGCTGTTACCCCTTCGGCGACTTCGAGGACAAGCTCGAGTTCTCGGCGGAATTCGGCGACAACCTGCCTTTCCCCGACTTTGACCTGTTCGACTCCCTAGAGGCAATGAAGGAGAAGTGGGCCTCGGGCGAGTGGCGCTACTGCCTGATGACGAGCCACGGGTGCCCCTTCAGTTGCACCTACTGCGCAGCTCGGGAGACCCGGTGGCGGCGTCGCAGCGCCGAGAACAGTGTGGCGGAACTCAAGCAGGCGAAGGAACGCTGGGGAATCCGCGCCTTCCAGGTGATCGACGACTGCTTCAACGCGAGTCTGAAGCACGCCTTGGACTTCTGCGAACAGGTGGCGCCGCTGGGCTTGCCCTGGCAGTGCGCCAATGGCCTGCGAGCAGATCGCTTCACTGAGGAGCTGGCCGTGGCGCTGAAGCGCTCCGGATGCCAGACGCTGACCTTCGGCGTGGAATCGGCAGACCCGAACGTCCTGGAGAGCATCAAGAAGGGCGAGACCCAGGAGCAGATTGCCGAGGCAATCGCGATCGCGAAACGGCACTTCGGCGCAGTGGCCGGGTTCTTCATCCTTGGGCTACCGGGGTCGTCCTACCGCACGGACCTGAACTCAATCCGCTTCGCCCTGCGACAGGGGATTGCAGCGCACTTCAGTTACTACGTCCCAGACATCAGCGGCGAGATGCCTCAGGTTCCCTTCTATGGCGAGGGCGCGCTGCCGCAGTCCTCGGCCTACCCGGCGCATCTGCAGCAGCGGCTGTATGACCTGACGGCGCACTGGCGACCGGGCGGACAGGCTCACCGAGGGCAGTTCCTGAAGCTGCTGTGGATCGCTGACCGCGGGCAACTGGTGACGCGTGCCTTGCGGCGATTGCGGGGCACGCGATGAGGGTATGCCATGTTACAAACGGACTGCCGGGCCTGCATCACGAGGCCGGTGGAGCTGAGCATGTTGCGCTGCGGATGATTGAGCTGACCGCGGAGTCCGGGCACGAGGTTGCGGTGTGCTGCCGGGCGACCGACATGGCGCGCGAGTTCCCGTGGCGGGTGCAGCCGCTCACGACGCTACTCGACCGCACTCAAGGCAGAACCCAGGCGCGCTTGCGCAGCCTGTGCCAGCTCTACAACCCCTTCGTGCGAGAGCAGGCTCGCGGGTTCGCGGAGTTCGTCGACGAGTGGCAGCCCGACCTGGTTCACTTCCACAAGTTCGACCGTCTCGGGATGGGCCTGGTGCGGGCGGCGCTGGCCCGACAGCTTCCCACGGTCTGGTCGGTGTATGACTACTGGGCCTTCTGCCCGAACGAGATGCTGGTCAACCGCGAGGGCGCCTATTGCCGGCGCGGCCAGGGGCTGCATTGCTCCGAGTGTCTGGAACTGCCTCCGCGCTTCCGCAGCGTGCGCAAACTGATGCTGCGACGACGCAAGAGGCGGTTGCTCAGCCCGCTGAAGGAGGTTGACCTGGTGCGGACGCTGTCGCAGGCCTCTGCGGAGGTGGCAGCCGAGCACGGGATCGCGAGCGAGCGGATTCGGGTACTGCGCCAGCCGTACCCGGTGTCGCAAGTGGCGGCGGCTGATCCAGCGCAGGTGGACCCGCATCTGATTGTCTTCGCCGGCTGGCTAATCCCCAAGAAGGGCATCCACGTGCTCCTGGCGGCGATGCGCCAGGTTCTGGCGGCGCTTCCGGAGACGCGTCTGCACGTCCTGGGGATGCCGGGGACACCGCAGGATGAGGAGCGCGTCCGGCAGGCACTGCAAGATCCGGTGCTGGCGGCGGCCGTGAAGGTACAGGGCAAGGTCTCGCACGAAGAGCTTTTGGGATGGCTGCGCAAGGCGGCGGTCGTGGCGATCCCCGAGCAGTGGCACAACATGTCGCCGGTGATCATGGTGGAGGCGATGGCGGTGGGTCGGCCTGTGGTGGCCACACGGGCCGGTGGCATTCCGGAGTTCATGGAGGAAGGCAAGACCGGCCTGCTGTTCGACATGACGCGGGAGGATGCACTGGCGGCAGCACTCGTGGAGGTCCTGTCAGATCCGGACCGTGGAGCGCGGATGGGAACCGCCGCACGCGAGCGAGCGCTGGAGCTGTTCGACGCACCGGTGATCCGCGAAGGCTGCGAGCAACTGTACCGAAACCTGCTGCGAGACAGAATCACACGATGATGCTACCACCTCTGCCCTCCGAACAGCAGCCCTGGCCCGGGGTTAGTGATGTCGTCTGCGCCATCCTCTGCGGCGGCAAAGGCTCGCGACTCTTCCCACGGACGCTGACCACACAAAAGTCGCTCCTGGAGATCGCCGGGCAGCCGATCCTGTGGCACGTCCTTCGCTTCTGGTCGCAGTTCTCGCACCGCTTCGTGTTCGTCGTGAAGCACAGCAAGGACGCGGTCATCGACTACGTCCGGGACCTGGGGCTACCGGCGGAGTTCCGCGAACCGGAGAACCTGACGGGCATCGCCGACGGGATTCACCAGGTGCGGGATCTTGTCGGCGAGAAGTTCATCGTGGTGCTGGGCGACTGCCTTTGCACGGGCCGATTTGAGTTCCCACAGGCCATGCAGCAGGCGGTCGGCGTCGTGACGACGGAGGAGCCCGAAGACATCCGGCGGAGCTACTCAGTGGAACTGGACGGAGACCGGCTGGCGCAGGTGGTGGAGAAGCCCGTGGTGTTGCCAAACAACCTGTGCGGCACGGGGTTCTACTTCTTCGACCGACGCGTTTTCGACTACATCGAGCGGGTGCAGCCGAGTGCGGTACGCAACGAGAAGGAGATCACCGATGTGCTGCAACTGATGATCGATGCGGGAGAGACGATCTCGGCGGCACGGCTGCAGGGCGGCTATGTGAACATCAACCTCCCGCCAGACCTGGTTCGCGCCGAGGCGATCCTCACGGCCGACCAGCGGTTCACTCAGCCAAGGAGAGCTCGATAGATGCACGTAGCCCTCGACGTGCGGACGATACAGGCCAGATACGCCGGCGATCGGATCTACCTTGAGAACCTGATCCGCCACCTCAGCCGCCTCCCGGAGATCAGCCAACTGAGCCTCTACGGCGAGGCACGTCTGGGAGACCCCGTGCCGGTGGAGGGCTATGCCAAGACCGAGGCCAAGGTCTTCCGTGCCAAGCGTGGCTGGCTCTGGACGCCCGTTGCGGTGCCCCAGCAGTTGAAGCGCGATCAGGTCGACGTCTTCCACGCTCCTTACCTGGTCCCGTCGAAGGCGCCGTGCCCCACGGTCGCCACCATCCATGACGTCACGCTTCGCCTCTTCCCTGAGTACAACCGCCCGCGCATCAAGGCGGGCATCCGCAACCTGGTACTGAACGCCTCCGCACGCTCGGCCACGGCCGTCATCACCGACTCCGAGCACTCCCGTCGCGACCTCATTCGCGTCGTGCGTGTACGGCCGGATCGCATCCATGTCATCCCGCTGGCAGCAGGCGAGCATTTCACACCCGGCGACGCGGAGACAGCTCGCAGACGCGTGAAGGAGCTTCTGGGGCTTGAGCGGCCCTTCGTGCTCGCGGTCGGCTGGAGCAGTCCACACAAGAACGTGCCACGCCTGCTCGAGGCCGTCGGCAGTCTCACCAGCGGCGTCGGACGGGAGTTGGCGGTCGTAGTCGTCGGCCATCCAGGGGCCCACACCGCCGAGAGCCTGCGCGAGTCCTTCCCGACTCTCGAAGGACGTCTCTTCTTCACTCAGTGGATCAGCAATGATGACCTCGTCGCCTACTACCGCGCGGCGAGCCTCTTTGCCTTTCCGTCGCTGTACGAGGGCTTCGGTCTCCCGGTCCTGGAGGCGATGGCCTGCGGGACACCAGTGGTCACTTCGAACAGCTCGAGCATCCCCGAGGTCGCCGGTGACGCCGCCATACTCGTCGAACCGCGGGACACGGCGGCCCTTGCTGCGGCGGTGGAAGGTGTGGCGAGCGACGAGGCTCTTCGCGAGGACCTGCGGGGACGAGGCCTGGAGCAGGCTGCCCGCTTCTCGTGGGATCGCACGGCTGAGATGACGCTGGAAGTCTACAAGCACGTCCTGGGGCAGTGACTTCGCGGTCCGTCACGGCCCCTATCCCCCTTCGAACTGCCCCACTTCCTCCAGCTTCCCGAACATGATCCGGTCCGTGCTGCCCTTGTGGCCCTGCGTGACTGAGAGCCAGATCGTCCCCTCGTGCTCGTGGAAGCTCGGGTACTGGAAGGAGTCGGCCGTCTCGAAGCGGTACTTGCGCTCCCAGGTCACCCCGTCCCGCGAGAGGTCGAGGTTGAAGACGCTGCGGTTCGCGTCATACAGTCGTGTGGCCTCCTGCCACCCCAGATAGTAGAGGCCGCCGAACCTGTCGAAGGTGGGCTTGGAGTTGCCGCCCTTC